>NZ_JAGPYL010000125.1:0-18632 GCF_018070095.1 Micromonospora sp. U56 | reverse complement strand
TTGGATCGTGGCCGGCGTCTGCGTGGCGGTCGGCCTGGGCCTGTTCTACTCGGATTTCTTGGCGGTCGTTGGATAAAAGCCACGCGACAAGCCTGTGTCGTGCCACCGACGGTGATCCGCCGGGCAGGCTGGTTCCCCACCGGGTGCCAGCGTCTGGCAGCAGCATTGCCTAAGAGGTCCTAACAAAATGATCTCTGGGTCTTTCGTCCGTTGTAGATGATGATCTACGATGTCGGGCCGTGAGGCGTGGCGAGCAGCCGCCGTGGATCGTGCCGGACGGGCTGTGGCAGCGCATCGAGCCGCTGCTGCCCAAACCTGAGCGCAACCCACGGCACCCGGGACGCAAGCGGATCCCGGACCGGCAGGTGCTGTGCGGGATCCTGTTCGTGCTGCACACGGGCATCCAGTGGGAGTTCCTGCCCCAACAACTCGGGTTCGGGTCCGGAATGACCTGCTGGCGGCGCCTGGAGGAGTGGAACCGGGCCGGGGTGTGGCAGCGGCTGCACGAGCTACTGCTGGCCGAGCTCCAGGCAGCCGGCAAGCTCGACTGGTCCCGCGCCGTGATCGACTCCTCAGACATACGGGCCGCCAGACGTGGCCCAAAAGCGGCCCGAGCCCGGTCGACCGCGCCCGCCCGGGCTCGAAGCACCACGTCCTGACCGAGGGCGCCGGCATCCCCCTGGCCGTGTCGCTGACCGGCGGCAACCGCAACGACGTCACCCAACTGCTCCCGCTGATCGACAAGATCCCACCGGTACGCGGGCGGCGCGGACGCCCACGCCAGCGCCCCGACCAGTTGTTCGCCGACCGCGCCTACGACCACGACAAGTACCGCAAGGCAGTACGCGGCAAGGGCATCCGCCCACGCATCGCCCGCCGCGGCCAGCCCCACGGCTCCGGTCTCGGTGCGTTCCGGTGGGTGGTCGAGCGGACGATCGCCTGGTACCACGGCATGCGACGACTACGCATCCGCTGGGAACGCCGCGACGACATCCACAAAGCCTTCCTCGCCCTCGCCACCTGCATCATCACGTACCGGCATCTCGCACGACTTTGTTAGGACCTCTAAGCCGGTTACGGCCAGACCCCTCGGTCGCTGTGTCAGCAAGAAGTCAGCAACAGGTCTGGCGTCATCCATCACCGGCTTAGCGATAGGGGGATTGGAGGGCCAGCCTGACTGGGAGCCGTGCCCGATCCGTGCCCGATACAGCGGTCAACATCGGCCACGGGAGGTCCACCGGAGCGCTCGGTTGTCGCTTCCATCCTCGCTGTTTCTAAGCGACGTCTCGTAACCCCGAGGTCTGTCCGCTGAGGACCGTTGTTGAGGATGTCGGGGTGCAGGTGATCTCCGCGGCGCGTGGTCAAGCTCGATCGGTACGACGCGGAGAGTCCGGGGCGCGTCCGTCCGGATGTCGGGGAGGCCGAGCTCGGCTACCTGTTCGTGCCGGAGGCGTGGGGACGCGGGTACGGCGCCGAGGCGTGCGCAGCGGCACTCGACTGGTTCGCCGACGCGCTTCCCGGCGAGCGGGTGGTGCTGCGCACCCAGACCGCCAACGAGCGCTCGATGCGCCTCGCGGCAAAGCTGGGGTTCACCGAGGTGGAGCGGTACGAGGGCTACGGCGCCGAGCAGTGGCTCGGCGTGTGGTCCTCGGTCACGCCGTCCGGCTGAGCTCCCGTCCGGGGAGGCGGGCCGGGCTACGACTGCCCGACGAGGAGATCCGCTTCTGGGTACCAGCAGCGATGCGGGACCAGGTGACTAGCTCGGCCAGCCAATAGCGTCGAGGAACTCCTCCACGGCGACCACGACTTGACTGAGCACCGCGATCGACTCGGTAAGCGGGCCGGGTACGTACATACCGTGGTCCGCGCCTTCCACCTCTAGCACATGGGGCGACAGCCGGCGGGCGAGGTCACCGTCCCATAGCTTGTCGGCAGTGCCACCCACGAGCAGGAACGGCGCGGTTGCGCGGCCCAACGCATCAGCCACCCACGGCAGGGTGAGCAAGGGCGTGAGCCACACGGCGGGCAAGGATCTCTCGGCGGCAATCGCTGCCGCGTTCGTGCCGAGCGACTTGCCGATCAGCAGTGGGCGACCGCCAATGGTGTCGATCAGTGGAACGATCTCACCGCCAACCCAACTCTCGATTTCTGGCTGATCAGGCTTCGGAAACTCCTGGGACCACGAGTGTCGATGTACTGTTGCGCCCCGCTGCTCCGCCACATCGCCGGCATACATCAGCAGGGGAGCGCCCGGTCCGAACCAGGCGCCGGGAATCACGACAGCGTCAGCCATGCGGGCGACCTTACCTACCGGTCAAGACAGGTCCAGCGTGCAGTCCGCGTGCGACAGGGGCGGCACCGTCGGGCCATTCACGGGCCACGCGGTGTCAGCAGGGGGCACACCAGGCCAGGTGAGACCATGCCGGCAAGGGGAAACGCTGGTCCGAGGTCCAACGTTGTCCAATTCCCAAGCTGTTCCGGGGAAGCGTCCTTGTCGGCGGTTGCCATGAAGCGCACAAACCGCTTCTCCGGCCGGGCCACGAGTTGACCCGCGAACGACATCAGGCAATCTGCGGTTCCCCCCGGGATGTAAACACCGGGTTATGCCGCGATCTGGTGCAGCGTATTCGGTGTGAGGGTTTGTTCGTAGTCGGCGGGGCTGAGGTAGCTGAGTGCGGAGTGGCGTCGTCGGCGGTTGTAGAAGGCGATCCACCGGAACACGTCGCGGCGGGCATCGGCCTCGGTGGCCCACCGTCGGCGGTCGACGTCGAGTTCACGTTTGAGCGGCGTGGATGACCTTGATCTGCTCGGCGAGGGCATCCTCGTCGGCGGCGCGAGTCTGCCGAGCCGGCTCGCTGGCGACCCACCGATAGAAGCCGGAGCGGGACACCGCCAGGACCCGGCACAGCCGCTTGACGCCGAAGGCGGCGCGGTGGGTGGAGATGAACCGCAAGCGGCTGGTCACCGATCCATCTCCTTCGCGAAATAGGCGGCTGCCTTGCGCAGGATCTCCTTCTCCTGCCGCAACTGCGCGTTCTCACGCCGCAGGCGGGCGATCTCGGCGTCCTTGTCCGCCACCGACAACCCGCCCCCGCCGGAGGCCGCACCCGTCCCGGTTTGGCGATCGGCGGCGCGGACCCAGTTGCGCAGCGTCTCGTGACTCATCCCAAGCTCACGCGCCACCTGGTTGATCGGCCGCTGCGACGAGCGGACCAGGTCAACCGCGTCACGCCGGAACTCTTCCGTGTACTTCGATGGACGCCCCAACGGGGACACCCCTTCCTCTGGACCAACATCCAGTCTCAGGGTGTCCACATCTCAGGGGGAAGCCCAATTACCGATGTGCTCGGCGGTGTGCCAGCAGTCCCACTCCAGGCTGCCCGCCCGCGCGAACCAGTCCAGATCGGTCGCTGGTCGTAGGCTGGCAACTACGCTGGACAATGCTGCGTCGAGATCATCGCGGTGACCGCCACGGTTTCCTCCAGGGTTGCGAGGCCGATGCTGCACTGGTGTTCATCGTTGGCGGCCAGCTTGCCTGGTGGTGTGACGAACTGAGTGAAGAGGTCACGCGAGGAAGGTGCCATCCGGATTCATGATCTCGCCTCGCACCAGCGGGACGAATGCGGACCAGCCGCCATCGTCCACCGCTACTGACATGCGGACACGCCCGTCGCCGTCATCAAGGGCGTAGCTGACCACGCTGTACCGCTGGCCATCCTGGCCAACGATCTGGCGTAGCTCTTTGTCATTGAGGAGCGCACGCCACTCGGCATAGCCGAGGCGTCGCCATTCCGCCAGGCGTGCCTCGGCGAGCCGAGCTGCGGTTCCCTTGTCCATCCCCACCCACTCAGTTTCTCAGCCCCCGACGACCACGAGCCTTGACGCCGTGCCCGACGTAGGGGTCGACACAGGCCAACGGCGGATGCCGCGAGCCACGACCCGAACGCTTCGTGCGCCTATCTCAGGCGATCCGGCTACCCAGGGAAGTTTGTTCGGTGCGTGAGGAATGTGGGTTGTCGGCGGTAATCATCGGACCGGTGGTGACACAAGCCAGGGTGGGAGTTCGTCGACCAGGCGGGAGTCTTGGATGGGTCCACCGGAAAAACGCGATGAGGATTGGTTCACCAGGGTCTACGCCGCCGAGTACGGACCGGTCGTGAAGTACGGCCAGCGTCGGCTTGCCGATCTGAACGCGGCAGCTGAACTCGCTCAGGAGGTGTTCGTCATCGCCTGGCGGCGCCGCCGCGAGGTTCCGGACCGCAGCCTGCCCTGGCTGTACGGGGTGGCTCGGCGCCTGCTTGCGAACCAATGGCGAGCTCGGAGAGCTGCGCCGGACGTACTACCGATTGCCGACGCCGGCCTTCTGCAGAAACCGGGATCGTCCGGCGCCGACGCGACCGTGGGTGTAGCCGATCTCCAGGCCGCTCTGGCCACCCTCGCCGACCTCGATCAGGAAATCCTCCGGTTGGTCGGCTGAAAGGAGCTGACGGTTTCCGAGGCCGCTCAGGTCCTTGGCTGTACCCGCACCACCGCCGCAGTGCGCTTGCACCGCGCCCGTGGACGCCTCAACGACGCGATGTCGTACCGATCAGGATCACCGGCACAGCAGCCGGTGCTGGCCAGTCCTCGAAAGGCTCAGTGATGTTCGGAGAAGAGCGAGCGCGCACCCTCCTCAAGCCGATTGACCCGGCCCGGCACAGCACCATCGCACCGCCCCGGCTGTCGGCACACGACCTGATCACCCGCGCAGAGGCAATCGCCGAGCCGGTCGCCCATCGCCGTCGGGCACGCCCGACCCGCAGACTGGTTCTGACCGCCGGGACGCTGGCCGTCGCGATCGGGGCCGCAGCAATCGCCCAGACCTTCGGTACGTCCAGCCCGGACACCTCGGAGATCGCCAGTCCGCCCAGGGCGGATCCGGGGGTGGTGCTCGTGCCGGTGGCGTACGGCTCTGGCAGCCGTGATGCGGGGAGCCACCTGCGCGCGTTGGCGAGCAGCCTCGTCGACGCGGAGTACGACAACCGCACCGGCCGGTACATGTACCACCACACGAAGACGTGGGGCGACCCGGTGATGGCTTCTCCTGACGGTCGCTACCAGGTCGCTTTCGCGGACGAGACCAGGGTCTGGCAGGCGGCTGACGGGACCGGTGAGCAGGTCACGATCCCGCTTGAGCCGCAGTATCCGGACCAGGAGTCCCGGGACTACTGGCAGCGCAACCTGAAGTTCAAGGTTGCGGCACCCGCCGCTTCCGGGCCCGCCCGCGTGCCGCTGCCGCCGTTGGATCTCGCGCCGCTGCCGTCCGAACGGACCCGGTTGACGGAGCTGCTCAAGGTCAGGTTCGGGGCCGGCGTGGTCAGCAAGGAGGTGAGCACGGTGTACGGGCGGTACGTCGTCCCGCGTCGGACCCGCGCCGAGATCCTGCGGGTCCTCGCCGACGTACCGGGGTTCCGGTGGCGCGGTCAGGTGACCGATCGGGCCGGCCGGAAGGGCGTGGCCATCACCGTCGACGACCGCGACCACAACGCGCAGTCCCTGCTGATCTTCGACCCCACCACAGGGGAACTGCTCGCCCACGAGCGGCTGACCCTCTCGCCGGTACGGATCAGCGCGTACCAGGTGATCCTCGGCGCTGCCTGGACCGATCGACCCAACTGACATGCCGGTGCCGGGGCCGCTTCTATGAGGTGGCCCCGGTCCGCGTGTCACCTCGACGGTCGGGGCGGGCCACCCACGGGCCATGCGCTCGGCGTGGATCTTCGCGAGCTGGGCGGCGTCCTCGGCGGACGCCGGGCGCGATGTCATGATCACCGTGTCGACGTCGCTGGCGCCGGGCTGCCAGGCGCCGAGCGCGGCGGACCCGACGACGTAGAGGTGTCGCACGTAGCCGGGGAGTGCCTGATCGACCGCTCGGAGATATCTGCGCGTCAGCTCCTCGATCACCCGAGTGACCGTAGCAACCTGCAGAATGGCGGCGGAGGTGATCGATATGGTCGACCGGGAAAGCGTGCCCAGGCTGTGTTCGGTGGTGCTCGACTGCACTGACGCCAGGTCCCTCGCGGAGTTCTACCGATCGCTGTTGGGCCTCGTCTACCGGCCTGGTGACGAGCCGCCGGAAGCGGGGCAGGCGAATGAGCGTGGTCGCGACTGGCTCGTGCTGAGGGCCCCCGACGGCGCTCCCCAGCTGGCCTTCCAGCAGGTCGACCAGCTGCCGGAGGCGACCTGGCCGGAGAACCGGGTGCCGCAGCAGTTGCACCTCGACCTGACCGTGGCGTCGGTCGAGGAGTTGCAGGTGCAGCACGAGCGCGTCATGCGCCTCGGTGGTCGGCTGCTGTACGACCGCAGCGACGACCCCGACGAGCCGCTCCGCGTCTACGCCGATCTGGCCGGTCACCCGTTCTGCATCTTCGTCGGCTAGTGGCCGGAGGGCTGGTGTCGATGTTCCGCACCCCGCAGGTCGTCCTGTTCAGCGCCGACGTCCCGCGCGCCGTGGCGTTCTACACGCGGCTGGGCTTCACCGAGACCTTCCGGGTGCCGACCGACGGCGAGCCGATCCACGTCGACCTGATGCTCGACGGCTACCGGATCGGAATCGCATCGGTCGGCTCCACCCGGGTCGACCATGGCCTCGACCCGGTGCCCGACGGACAGCGGGCCGCCGTGATTCTCTGGACCGACGACACCGCCGCCGCCTGGGCCCGGCTCACCGCCGACGGCGCTCCCGCCCTCGCCGCGCCGCACCCCTGGCTCGACCGCCTCCTGATCGCCTGGACCGCCGACCCGGACGGCAATCCGATCCAGATCGTCCAGCACCGCTGAGGCGATGCACCGGCCTGGCCGACGTGCGGGGGACCGGTGCGGCTCAGGCGGCCCGACCGCGCCCGTCACCCGCCCCGTCGACCACCGGCTCTGATCAGTCGTGCGGGTACCAGCGCAGCTCGACGACGTTGCCGTCCGGGTCGCGGACGTACAGCGAGGTGGCCGAGCCCCGGGCGCCGAACCGGCCCACCGGCCCCTCCACCACGTCGAAGACGCCGGCGGCGATCACCTCGTGCCAGTCGAGCGGCGCGACCACCAGGCAGAGGTGGTCGACGTTCGCCGAGCCCCGCCGGCCGTGGACCAGGTCGATGATCGTTCCGGCGTCGACGCGCACCGAGGGGAAGGGCACCTTGCCGGCCCGCCACTCGTCGACGCGTACCGGGGCCAGGCCGAGCGGTCCGCAGTAGAACGCCAGCGCGCGCTCGACGTCGGCGACGGTGAGCACCAGATGGTCGAAGCCGGTCACCCGCACGCTGGTCACGCCGCCACCTCCCGGGCGTACGCCTGGCGCAGCCAGTCGCCGAACAGGGCCGGGTCGATCTCGTCGGCGGACCGCAGCTTCACCGACGCCATCGACCGGGCACCCGGCAGCAGCCGGCCGGACGGGTCGTCGACCTGCTGGCCGTGCCACAGCCCGAAGGTCAGGTACGCCGGGTACGCCTTGACCAGGCAGACCGGGTCCCGTCCCGGCCGGTCCCCGCGACCCCAGACCGGGTGGCCGTGCCAGACGACGCCGGTGGCGCCGGGCAGCGCCGCCTCGATGACCGGCCGCAGCTTCGCGGCGACCTCCCGCAGTGGCTCGTCGAGCCCGGCGAGGTATTCGGTGACGGTGGTCGTACTCATTGCGCGCTCCTCGGCGTAGCGATTTCTCTGCCGGCTTCCAGCCTGGTCGGAGCGGGGAACGCGACCAAGCCGCGATCGGACTACGATCGTTGAACCGGATTCAACGACGGGAGCCCGGCTTGCTGGAGCGGCACGAGGTCGAGACCTTCCTGGCCCTCGCCGAGGAGCTGCACTTCGGGCGGACCGCCGAGCGGTTGCGGGTCACCACCGGGCGGATCAGCCACGTGGTGAAGAAGCTGGAACGGCGGATCGGCGCGCCGCTCTTCGAGCGCACCAGCCGGGTCGTCCGCCTCACCCCGATCGGCCACCGGCTCGCCGACGACCTGCGACCGTTGGTCGCCGGGATGGAGGACGCCGTACGGCGGGCCGTCGAGGCCGGGCGTGGCGTCACCGGCGAGCTGCGGGTCGCCTTCCTCGGCGAGTGGACGGCGCCGGTGCTGCTCCGCGCGGTCAACCTGTTCCGCGAGCGGCACCCCGACTGCGAGGTGCACGTCCACGAGGCCCAGCTGGCGAACTCCCGGTCCAGCCTGGTGGACGGCTCGATCGACGTGCTCATCGCCGCGTACCCGTTCGACGGCATGGCCAACGGCCCGGCGCTGCTGTCGGAGGGTCGGGTGCTGGCGGTGGCGGCCGGGCATCCGCTGGCCGGCGCGGAGTGGGTTTCCCTGGAGGTCCTCGCCGACCACCCGGTGGTGCAGTACCCGGCGGTGACCTCGGCGGAGTTCAAACGCGACCGCACTCCGGACCGCACGCCGTCCGGGCGTCCGGTGCCGAGGGGACCGGTCGGCAACACCTTCTCGGAGATGCTCTCGCTGGTCGCGATGGACCGTGGCGTGCTGCCGGTCGGCGAGCACACCCGGCGGTACTACCCGCGCCCGGACGTCGCCTACGTGCCGATCCACGACGCGCCGCCCATCCGGCGGGGCCCGGTCTGGCTGGAGACCAACACCACCGAGCGGGTACGCGAGTTCGTCCGCGCCGCGGCGGACACCGTGCGCCGAGGGTGACTGGCAGGATGCCCGACATGCGGGTGCTGGACGAGATCCGGGCGCTGGTCGAGTCGATCGCGCCCCTCGACGAGCTGGAGGCGGCACACCGGGCGCAGTGCCTCGACTGGCTGGCGGCGACCGACGACGTCTTCCGGCGGGCGAAGCCCCGTACCCCGTCGCCGCACCTCGTCGCGTACTTCCTGCTGCGCGACGCCACCGACGGCGGCGTCCTGCTGGTCGACCACCGCAACGCCGGGCGGTGGCTGCCCACCGGCGGCCACGTGGAGCCCGGCGAGCATCCGGCGCAGACCGTACGCCGGGAGGTGGTCGAGGAACTGGGCGTGCCGGCGGTCTTCCCACCGGAGCCCGGTGAGCGTCCGCTCTTCCTCACCGTCACGCCGACGGTCGGCCCGCCCGAGGACCGGCACGTCGACGTGAGCCTCTGGTACGTGCTGGCGGGTCGTCGGGACCAGCCGCTCACGCCCGACCCGGGGGAGTTCCGTGCCGTCCGGTGGTGGACGCCCGCCGAGGTGGCCGCGGCGGACCCGGCCACCCTCGACCCGCACCTGCCCCGGATGTTGACCAAGCTGGCGGTGGGCTGACCGGAGGGCTCAGCCGCCGGCGAGCGTCGATATCCGGTCGGCGTCCCGCCGGGGCAGGGTCGCCAGGGCGATCCCGAGCAGCGCGCTCACCGATCCGACCAGGAAGAACAGTGAGAAGGTCGGCTGGCCCAGCCACTCCCAGAACGGATGCCACTGGGGGTGCTGTTGCGCGCCATGGTGGCTGGCCACCGACGGCACGGCGACCAGGATCGGCAGCCACCACAGCAGCAGCGTCACCCCGAAGAGGACCTTCACCACCGCCCGGGCCGGGTGCGGCGTCTCGGTGCGCCGGCTCGCCCAGCCGAAGACCAGCCAGCCGGCCAGCGCGCCGAGCAGCCCGCCGCCGATCGCGGCCGGGAGGACCAGCGGCGGCGTGGTGCGGCGCAGGTCGATCGAGAGGTACGGGTAGTCGGGCTCCGGCCGCGAGTTGACCGTGACGGTGAGGAGGGTGTCCCCCCGGCTGGCGTCGAGGGTGGTGTAGGTGACCGGCACGAAGGAGCCGCAGAGCTTGTCGGCGCAGTCGTCGAAGGTCTCCGCCGCCGACTGGTCGAGGTGCCAGCCGGCTTCCCGGAGCCGACGCTGGGCGACCGCGACGGTCTGCCCGGGCGGGGCGGGTGGCGGGCCGGCGGCCCACGCGCCGGTGGCGGTCTGCTGGTACTCCCCGCCGTCGCCGAGGAGCAGGTTGTCCAGGGCCTGCAGGGTCAGCGGCTGGGTGTAGTACCCGAAGAAACTCGACGGGGTGGTGATCTCGTCCGGTTCGCGGTCGGGCAGCACGGTCCGGAAGATCGCACCGGTCTCGGCGCGGCCCGGCAGCGGTCGGGCGGTCTCCCAGGCGACCCGGGCGGACAGTGCCGCGCTGAAGAGCCCGCAGACGATCGCAACCAGCGCCGCCCAGGCGACGACCGTGCTGCTGGCCGGTCGGCCGAGCCGGCAGCGCATCCCGTTCCGGATCAGGTCGACGGCCTCCCGCAGCCGTGGCCTGGTCCGTCCGGGCGGGGCGGTGTCGAGCAGCAGGGCGACCAGCTCGTCGCCGCGCTCCCGCCGGTAGGCGCGCGGGTAGCAGCACAGCAGGCGGCGGTAGCGGCGCGCGAGCGGGTCGCCGGTCGATGCCATTGCCTTCCCTCCGGGGGCTCGGTCTCGCCTCGGGTGGTGTGGGGTGCGGTCCCGCCGACTGGCGGGACGGCGGGGATGGTGCCGCGTCGGTCGGGTGGGTGGCGGTTCAGGCGGTGCCGGGGCGGAACGCGCGCAGCCGCGCCTCGGCGGCGGTGGCGAGCTGGCGCAGCCGGCCGGCCTCGGCCCCGAGGGCGGCGTGCCCCTCGGGGGTGAGACGGAAGTAGCGGCGCCGCCGACCGTCCACGGTCTCCTCCCGGTCGGGCTCCACCAGGCCCTCGGCGGTGAGCCGGTCCAGCGCGGTGTAGAGGGTGCCGGGAAGCAGGGTCACCCGCTGCTCGGAGAGGACGGCGACGTCCTGGACGATGCCGTAGCCGTGCCGTGGACCGCCGGCGAGCGCGGTGAGGATCAGGAAGGTCGGTTCACGCATCGCCGCCATGCGCCGGATCATATACAGATGATCGATATATGAACCGGCCCGTGTCGGGTGGCCCGGGCCGGGTCGGGCCGTACCCTGGCGATCATGCGGATTGGCATCGTGATCCTTCCCGACCAGCGCTGGTCGGAGTCGCAGCGCCGCTGGCGCCAGGCGGACGAGTGGGGCTTCGACCACGCCTGGACGTACGACCACCTGGGCTGGCGCGACCTGGTCGACGGCCCCTGGTTCGACTCCATGGCCACCCTGACCGCCGCCGCGACGGTGACCTCCCGGATCCGGCTCGGCACCCTGGTCGCCTCGCCGAACTTCCGGCACCCGGCGGCCTTCGCCCGGCAGGTCACCGCCCTCGACGACGTGTCCGCCGGCCGGGTGCTGCTCGGGCTCGGGGCGGGCGGCATCGGGTTCGACTCCGCGGTGCTGGGCGGCGACACCCTGCCGCCCCGGCAGCGGGTGGACCGCTTCGGCGAGTTCACCGAGCTGCTCGACCTGGTGCTGCGGGAGGACGGCGTCACCTGGCGGGGTGACTGGTTCGCTGCGGTGGACGCCCGCAACAACCCGGGCTGCGTGCAGCAGCCCCGGGTGCCGTTCGTGGTGGCCGCGAACGGTCCCCGGTCGATGCGGCTGGTGGCCCGCTTCGGGCAGGGCTGGGTCACCACCGGCACCGACGGCGACGACCTGACGAGCTGGTGGGACGGGGTGGGGCAGCTCTGCGCCCGGCTGGACCAGACGTTGGACGCCGCCGGTCGGGACCCGGCCACCGTGGACCGCTACCTGTCGCTGGACTCGGCGCCGGCCTTCTCGCTGAGCAGCGCCGACTTCTTCGCCGAGCAGGTGGCCCGGGCGGCGGCGCTCGGCTTCACCGACGTCATCACGCACTGGCCCCGGGCCAGCAGCTGGTACGCCGGCGACGAGGCCGTCCTGGTGGACGTCGCCACCCGTCTCCTGCCCGAGCTGCGCACCGCCTGATCCCGGCGGCCGGCGGTGTCGGCGCGCCCCACCCCCGGCGGGAAGCTGGAGTAATGGGGCGCGCCCCGGGACCGCCGGCTGAGGCCCTGGTCGGCGCGTACCTCAGGTGCTGAGGTCTCCGGTGGCGACGCCGCCGTCACCCCCGGAGACCAGCCGGAAGCGCAGGCAGGCGATCTCGGTGTCGTCGGTGACCGGGGTGCCGACGCGCGCCCAGTAGGCGGCGTGCCCCGCCCGCCACTCCTCGATCGAGCGGTCGCCCTCGCCCTCGGCGCGGGCGAAGTCCCACGGGACGTCGGCGAAGCGGACCACCTCGACGCAGGTGACCTCGACGATCCCGGCGAGGGCGTCGACGTCGTCCAGCAGGACGAGCCGTTCGCCGGTGTGCTCCAGCTCCTCGCCCTCCTCGGCGTACTCGGTGAGCAGGGTGGCGGTCGCCGTCTTCACCCCGGCCAGCACCAGGGTGTTGAGGTTGGTCCGCATCCGCCCCGGGGTGCCGAGGGCGAGCGTGCGCAGTCCACCGATCCGAGGCCACATCCTGCCGACGTTACCCAGCACCGATTTCCCGTCATGGGGAATCGGCGCCGGCGGCTACCGTGAGGGCCGGCGGAAGGAGATCGGCCATGGCGGCCCGGCGCGCGGTGCTCATCCCCGGCCGGGCTACGACACCCGGTACCCGCTCTTCGCGTACACCGGCGAGGCGCTGCGGCGGACGGGCTTCGACGTCCACGAGATCACCTGGACGGCGCCGGAGCGCTTCGCCCCCGACCGGGACGGCCCGGCCGCCGCCGCCGGGTGGGTCGTCGGGCAGGTCGAGCAGGCGCTGGGCGAGCGGACCGACCTGCTGGTCGGCAAGTCGCTCGGTTCGCTGGCCGCTCCGCTCGCCGCCGGCCGGGGACTCGCCGCCGTCTGGCTGACCCCGCTGCTGCACCGGCCCGAGGTGGTCGAGGCGCTGGCCCGGGCCACCGCGCCGGTCCTGCTGGTCGGCGGCACCGCCGACCCCTTCTGGGACGGTGCCGTGGCGCGCCGGCTCACCCCGCACGTGCTGGAGGTCCCCGACGCCCACCACGGGATGCTGGTGCCTGGTCCGCTGGCCCGCTCGGCGGAGGTGCTGGGCCGGGTCTGCACCGCCGTGGAGGAGTTCGTTCAGATCAGCTGACCGGCGTAGCCGGCGGCGGCGAGCACCCGCTCGTCGCCGGTCGCCGCGTGCGCGTCGAGCACGGCGTCGGCCAGCTTGACCACGTGCGCGTCGCCGTGCCGGGCGGCCCGGGCGAACACCTCCGCCGGGGTGCCGGGTGTGACGACCGGGATCGTCGTGCCGCGCGGCGGGGCGTACACGGCGGTCACCGCTGCCGTGGCCGACCACGCCGCGGTGAGGCTGGACGCCCAGAGCGCCGGGTCGAGCGCCGGCAGGGTCCGCAGCACCGCCGTGGGCGCGGTCACCGCGTGCACCAGCATCACCGGGTTCTCGTGGCCGTACCGCAGGTAGTCCAGCGCGGCCCGGTGCACCAGCCCGACCAGCCCCCGCTCCGCTTCGGCGGGCGTCCGCGCCGGGCGCGGCGCCGCCACCGCCCCGTCCCACCCGGGTACGCCCGACAGCCGCGCGAGCCGTTGCCGGATGCCGCCGCTGCGATCGTCGATCCGGGGCACCGAGGCCAGCGCGGTGGCCACGTCGGGACCGTCGGGGCGGGACGCCGCGTCGAGGCGCAGGCCCGGCACCGGCTGCCAGCGGGCCGCCCAGTAGCCGAGGGCCTGGCCGAGCTCGGCCACCCGATCGGGGCTGGAGCCGTCCTCGCGCAGCGTCCGGACGGCGTGGCCGACCCGGATGACGCCGTGGGTCGCGCCGGCCGCGATGCCGGGCAGCAGCCGGGGCCACCAGGTGCCCAGCACCTCGCGCCAGGGTTGCTCGCGCAGCTCCCGGTCGAAGTGGGCCAGCCAGTCGCCGGCGCGCTTCGGGTCACCGAGGGCCTCCCGCCAGTCCTCGATCCGGTGCTGGCCGCGCGGCAGTTCGTCGAGCCGGCGCAGGTAGTCGTCCAGCCAGCGGTGCACGCTGCGGTCGTGGCCGTGCCGGACCAGCGCCTCGACCGCCATCGGTCCGTGGTTGGAGAGCCAGCCCTCGAACTCGGGGCCGGTGCGGTGCAGCCGTCGGTACGCCTCGTCCAGGATGCCGTGGTCCATGCGCCGATCGTCGGACCTGAAGTGCGCTTCAGGTCAAGCGGGCAGTTGGGCGGCGTCGAGCAGCCCGTGCAGGCGGAGTTCCCGGCTCACCTCGGGCGGGCAGTCCCGCACCACGGCCGAGGCGCCGAGCCAGGTGGCGCCCCGGACGGCGCAGATCTCCCGGATCGCCCGCAGTTGCGCCCCGGTGGCGACCCAGTCGTCCACCGCCAGCACCCGGTCGTCCGGGCCGAGCCGCCGGTCCACCACGGCCAGGTCCACCTGCCGGCCGCGGAAGTCGGGGTCGCTCCGGGACCAGGTCAGCGGCCCGGCCGGCAGTCGCCCGTCGCCCGGCTTGTGTGCCGGCGCGAAGCCCACCCCGAGGGCGGTGGCGGTCAGCGGGCCGAGCATCAGCCCGGTGACGGCCGGGGCCACCACCACGGTCGGCCGGGCGTCCCGGAACGGTGCGGCCAGGGCCGGCCCGAGCCCGGCCAGCACCTGCGGGTCGCGCCACCAGCCGGAGATGTCGCTGACCAGGTGGCTGCTGCCCGGCCCCGGATCGACCCAGCGGAACAGCTCGATCAGACGCCGGCGCAGCTCATCGGCCATCCGTCCATCCTCACCCATCGCTGCCATGGCGCGCGGCGCTGGCCCGTCCGGCCCCCGCGACGTCGGATGATCGGCCACACGTATCGCTGCAATTCCGGGCATACCACCATGATCACGTTGACTTCGGAAGTGCTTCTCTCGTTACGGTCCGACCCGGTTTGTTCAGCTGACGAAAGGACCGGTCCGGTGGCTGGTAGGCACTCCCGTACCCGCATGTTCTCCTCGCCGGCCGGCATCGTCGCCACCGCCGCCGTGGGTGTCGTGCTCGCCGTCGGCGGCACCGTCGGCGCCGTGCAGCTGACCTCGGGCGAGGCGGCGGCCCCCGTCGTCGCCGACACCGTGCCGGCCGCGGTCAGCCCCAGCGCCACCACCTCGCCGAGCGCCACCGCGTCCCCCACCGCCAGCCCCTCGCCGACCGTCACGGCCAGCCCGAGGGCCACCCGGTCCGCCCAGGCGGCCTCCCGGGCCAGGACCCGCACCGCCACGCCGAAGCCGAGCGCGACGACGAAGAAGGCCGCCCCGAAGAGCACCGTGGTGGACAGCGGCTCGTGCGGCGCGTCCTTCTACGACGAGGGCCAGATGACGGCCAACGGCGAGACCTTCAACCCGGACGCGCTGACCGCCGCGCACAAGACGCTGCCCTTCAACACCCGGGTCCGGGTCACCAACCCGGACAACGGCAAGTCGGTGACCGTCCGCATCAACGACCGTGGCCCGTTCATCGAGGGGCGCTGCCTCGACCTGTCCCGCGCCGCGTTCGAAACCATCGCCTCGGTGAGCCTGGGTGAGCTGACGGTGAAGTACGAGGTCCTCGGCTGACGGCGATCGGCTCGTCGTGACCGTCCGGCCGGTCGGAACACCCTCAGTCGAGGGGTCAGGTTCATTCACCGGTTCACGTCCATCAGGCATGCTGTCCCTCGTACGCACGCATGCCTTCCAGTCGGGCCGCGGCCCGCTGAGTCCCGGATCCCGCGCCGGCGTCGGCGCGGCCCTCGGCCTGCTCACGATCATCTCAACGGTGGAGCTGGCCGACGGCCGGACGGCGCACTACGTGGCGCTGATGATGGCCGCCCCCATCCTGGCCGCCGCGTTCGCCTCCTGGCGGGTGGTGCTCGGGATCGGCCTGGTCGCCGCGGTGCTCGGGGCCAGCTTCGCGCTGACCGAACCCACCCCGTCACTGGTCACCGCCGTCGACCTCGCCGGGATCGCCTTCGCCAGCGGGATCGCGGCGGCGGTGGCGGCGCTGCGGCAGCGGCAGGGCGAGCAGATCGCCGAGCTGTCGAAGCTGGCGTCGGTCGCCCAGCAGGCGGTGCTGCGACCGCTCGGGCCGCAGGTGGGCACCCTCGCGGTGGCCGCCCGGTACATCTCCTCGACGGCCACCGCCGAGATCGGCGGCGACCTCTACGAGGCCATGGACACCCCGTACGGCGTCCGCATGATCATCGGGGACGTCCGGGGCAAGGGGCTGGACGCGGTCCGGCTGGCGAGCATCGTGCTGGGCTCCTACCGGCACGTCGCGTACGAGCGGGCCGACCTGCGCGCGGTGGTGGCCGACCTGGACCGGGCGGTGGCCCGCAACGTGGGCGACGAGGACTTCGTCACGGCGGCCGTGGTGGAGGAGCGGGGCGGCACGTTGACCATCGTCAACTGCGGCCACCCGTCACCGCTGCTGCTGCGCCGGGGCGCGGTGATCCCGCTGGAGCCGCCGGCGCCCGCCCCGCCGCTGGGGTTCATGCCGGTGGTGCGCCCCCGGGTGGAACGCCTGGAGCCCGGCGACCGGCTGCTGCTCTTCACCGACGGGCTCGGCGAGGCCCGGCGCGACGGTGAGTTCTTCCCGACCGCCGACCGGGCCTGGCGGCTGCTCGGGCACGGCACGGTCGGCGACGGCCTCGCCTCGCTGGAGACCGCGCTGGTGGAGTGGGTGCACGGGCGGCTGGACGACGACATCGCCCTGGTCCTGATGGAGTACACCGGCCCGCCCACCGGGGCGACCGTCCCGGTGCCGAGCTGGGAGGTCGGCGCGGCGGAGGCGTGAGCGCCGCGCCCCTGCGCCGTCCTGCCACGGGCCGAACGAGAGCTGAACCACAGGTGTGTAATCGCCGTCACTTCCCCCATCGGCTTGTCGGTGGCTACCGGTGAGTAATACAGTTGGGGTTACTGATCGGTAACCTGTCCGGAAGCGGGGCCAGCGAGCATGACCCACTACAAGAGCAACCTTCGGGACCTCGAGTTCAACCTGTTCGAGGTCTTCGGGGCGGACCGGACGTTCGGCCAGGCGCCGTACTCGGACCTGGACGTCGACACCGCCCGCAGCTTCCTCTCCGAGGTCGACCGCCTGGCCCGCGAGGACCTCGCGGCCAGCTACACGGACAGCGACCGCAACCCGCCGGTCTTCGACCCGGCCACGCACACCGCGCCGCTGCCGGAGTCGTTCAAGAAGTCGTACCAGGCGTTCATGGACTCCGAGTTCTGGCGGCTGGACCTCCCCGACTCCCTCGGCGGCACCAACGCCCCGCGGGCGCTCTGGTGGTCCCTCGCCGAGCTGGTGCTCGGCGCGAACGCGCCGATCTGGATGTACGCCTCCGGCCCGTCCTTCGCGCACGTGCTGCACGTCGAGGGCACCGAGCAGCAGAAGAAGTGGGCGCGACTCTTCATCGACAAGCAGTGGGGCTCCACCATGGTGCTCACCGAGCCGGACGCCGGCTCGGACGTGGGCGCCGGTCGGACCCGCGCGATCCAGCAGCCGGACGGCTCCTGGCACATCGAGGGCGTCAAGCGCTTCATCACCTCGGGTGAGCACGACCTGAGCGACAACATCGTCCACTACGTCCTGGCCCGTCCGGTCGGCGTCGAGGGCGCCGGCGGCCCGGGCACCAAGGGCCTGTCGCTCTTCGTGGTGCCGAAGTACCACTTCGACGAGACCACCGGCGAGCTGGGCGAGCGCAACGGCGTCTTCGCCACCAACGTCGAGCACAAGATGGGCCTGAAGGTCTCCAACACCTGCGAGGTGACCTTCGGTGAGCACGGCGTGCCGGCCAAGGGTTGGCTGCTGGGCGAGAAGCACGACGGCATCCGGCAGATGTTCATGATCATCGAGTACGCCCGGATGATGGTCGGCACCAAGGCGATCGCCACCCTCTCCACCGGCTACCTGAACGCCCTGGAGTACGCCAAGAACCGGGTGCAGGGTGCCGACCTGATCCAGCAGGCCGACAAGACCGCCCCGCGGGTGACCATCACCCACCACCCGGACGTGCGCCGCTCGCTGCTGCTGCAGAAGTCGTACGCCGAGGGCCTGCGTGCGCTGGTCTGCTACACCGCCAGCTGGCAGGACAAGGTCGCCATCGCCGAGGCGGCCGGCGACGAGAAGGCCACCAAGCTGGCCAAGCGGGTCAACGACCTGCTCCTTCCGCTGGTCAAGGGCGTCGGCTCGGAGCGCGCGTACGAGCTGCTGGGTCACGAGTCGCTGCAGACCTTCGGCGGCTCCGGCTTCCTCCAGGACTACCCGCTGGAGCAGTACGTCCGCGACGCCAAGATCGACACCCTGTACGAGGGCACCACCGCGATCCAGAGCCTCGACCTGATCTTCCGGAAGATCGTCCGGGACAACGGCAAGGCCCTGATGGCGGTCGCCGGCGAGATCCAGGAGTTCATCGCCACCGAGGGCGGCAACGGTCAGCTCAAGGAGGAGCGGCAGGCGCTGGGCAAGGCGCTCGCCGAGATCCAGACCATGCTCGGCGTGATGACCGGCTGGCTCGGCGAGGCGCAGGGCGGCGACACCCGCAGCCTCTACAAGGTCGGCCTGAGCAGCCGCCGCTTCCTGCTGGCCATCGGCGACCTGGTCGTCGGGTGGCTGCTGCAGAAGCAGGCGGACGTGGCTCTGCGCGCCCTGGCCGGCGAGGTCTCCGCCGCCGACAAGGCGTTCTACACGGGCAAGGTGGCCGCCGCCCGGTTCTTCGCCCGCGAGGTGCTGCCCCGCATCGGCGCCGACCGGCGGATCATCGAGGGCGCCGACCTGGAGATCATGGACCTCCCGGAGGAGGCGTTCTGATCCCCTCCGGGGTGATCAGCCCGGTTCGACCCTGACGGCGGCCGGCGAGCATC
>NZ_JAGPYL010000124.1:0-18666 GCF_018070095.1 Micromonospora sp. U56 | reverse complement strand
CGCCACCCGCGCCGAGGTGCTGGCGCTGGCGACCGGCGAGCGCGCCCCCGAGCCCGAGCAGGAGGAGGCCGCCGCGCAGCTGCGGGCCGCCGCCCGGTTGCGCGCCGACGCCCTCGCCGGGAACCCCGCATGAGTACGCCCCGCGCCCGCCGCGCGCCGGCCGCCCCGATCCGGCGGGCCGCATGAGTACGCTCCGGGCTCTCGCCAGGGCGCAGGCGCTGGCCGCCGGGGTGGCCCAGCCGGTGGCCACCGTCCGGCACCTGCACCTGTCCGCGCGTCCGCTGGTGCTGGTGCCGCTGGCCATGGCCGGCGAGGCGAACGCGCCACTGGCGGCGCTGGTCGGCGCGGCCCCCGACGAGGCGCGGCTGCTGATCGTGCCGCAGCCCCGCAACCGGGACCAGCGCTTCCGCTTCGCCGCCGAGCTGGCCGCCACCGTGCTGCCCTACCTCGACGAGTTCCGCGACGGCACCGAGGCGGTGCCGGTCGACCGGGGCCGCGACGTCCGGCACCGGTACGTCGACGCGCCGCAGCTGCTGGTGCCGAACCCGGCCGGGATCACCTTCCTGCGGCTGCTGGGCCGCTCCACCCGGTTCCGCCGCCCGGACGGCGATCACCCGGTACACCCGTCGGTGCCGCTGCTCGGGCGCTGGCTGACCTTCTTCGCCGAGCGGGCCGAGCACCCCGGCTCGTCGGCGCTGGTGGCGATGACCAACGCGCTGAGCCTGCACTGGGCCACCGGCCAGAGCGTGGTGGAGGACCTGCACCTGCCGGCGCTGCTCGGCTGGATCGATCCGCCGGCCGGCATGACCGGGGCGCAGGCGGCCGCCCGGGCCGAGGACCCGGCGGTCTGTCCGCCCGCCGGCCCAGCCACCGACCCGGAGTTCGACAACCGGGTGCTCGCCCCGGCCGTCGCGGCGTACGCCGAGGCGGGGGACGACCCGGCGGCGCGCGGCGCGGCGTACGCGGAGCTGGAACGGGTGCTGCGCGACCAGCTGACGCCCACCTGGGAGCTGATGTGGCGCGGCGTCGGGCTGCTGCGGACCCTGCCGCCCGGGGCCCGGGTGGCCGGCCGCTGGGACGGCGACAAGGACGCCTTCACCGGCCACGCCGAGCACGTCGACGCGGGCGGCGGCCCGCAGCCCCGGCGCGACGGCGCGGTAATGGCCGCCCAGCGGCTGCACCGGCTGGAACGCGCCCTGACCACCTACGCGGTGCAGCGCGCCTACGACGACCCGCTGGTGATGGCCGAGCACCGGCTGACCGGGGAGGCGTTCGTCGGGGATGTAACGCTGGCCGACCCGAAGCGGGTCGACGACACGGGGAAGCGGCCGGTGCTGCGCCCCCGGATCCAGCTCGTCACCACCGAGCCGGTGCTGGTGCCGGTCGGCACGACGCTCTACTCGCCGGCCCGGCCGGCGCAGAAGGCCAGGGTGGTCTTCCTGACCCCGGCGGCGGACGGCAAGACCGAGGTGGTGCTGGAGCTGTCCGGCGCGATGGGCCGGGGGCTGACCGCGCCGCCGGGCAGCGTGCCGGAGGTGGGGGAGCGGCTCTGCTACACCACGCTGTCCGAGGCGTTCCTGCCCGCCGGGGCCTTCCCGACGCCGGAGGAGACCCCGTGGACGCACGGCGGCCCGCCGCCCACCCGCACCGACGACGCGCCCGCCGCGAGCGACGCCGACCCCGCCGAGGAGTGGACGTGAGCAGCGGCGGCCCGGGCGCCGCCACCCTTTACGCGCCCGGCCCGGGCACCGCCACCGCCCATGCGCGCGGGCCGGCCGACGCCGACGGTGGCTGACCGCCGCGACGCCCGCGTCCCTCCTGGCCGGACAGCCCGCCGCGCCCGCCGTCGCGCCGGTCCGACCGTCCTGGACGGACGGTCCTGCCCGGGTCCATCGGCTCTGGCGGGCCGCTGCCGTGCTGGCTAGGCTTCGGTGGTTCGCCGCCGTGACCGGTCCTCACCGTCCAGGTGCGCACAGGGGAGAGAGCCGGAGCGACCATCGTGCTGCCCGATGACGCCCGCCGAGAGGCCGTCGCGCCGCCCCGCTCGACCCGCGCCGGACGGGTCGGCGCGGTTGCCGCGGCGCTGGTCGTCCTCGTCGAGGCCGTCTGGCTGGCCGCCGCGCTGCCCGGCGCCGCCCTGGCCGGCGACGCCGGCGCGATCACGGTGGCCGGGTGGTCGACCGTCGCCTGCGCCGGCGCGGCCCGCCGGCACCCCGCGACGGTGCGCCGGTTCTGGACGCTGCTGGCGGTCACCATGGCGCTCGCCGCCGCCGGCCGTGCCTTGTGGACCGTCGAGCGCCTCGGCGGCGAGGCGCTGCCGCACACCCCGCTGATCGGTGCCGTCTTCACCGCCGGCATCCTCACCGGCACCACGGCCCTGCTCTGCTCGCTCGCCGCCCCGCGCAGCGCGGTGGGCCGGGCCCGCACCCTGCTCGACGGGGTGATCGTCGCGCTGGCCCTGATCCCGATCGGCTGGGTGGTGGTGTTCCAGGACATCGCCGACGCCGACCTGGCCGATCCGCTGCGCACCTTCGGCCTGCTCTACCCGATGCTCGACCTGATGCAGCTGACCATCCTGGTGGCGGTGGCCGGCCCGTCCCGCCCGATCTGGCGGCCGCTGACCCTGATCGGCGCGAGCCTGGCCACCCGGGCCGGCGCCGACGCGGTCTACGTCTCGCTCGTCGCGCACGGCACCTACGCCCCCGGGCACGTCATCGACGTCTGCTGGCCGCTGAGCTACCTGCTGATCGGCGTGGCGACCACGTACCCGCCGCCGGTCGGCGAGGGCGGCGACGAGGGCGTCGAGTCGCCGTTGCCGCCCTGGTGGCGGGTCGCCCTGCCGTACCTGCCGGTGGGCGGGGCGATCATCGCGGTGGTGCTCGCCCGGCACCCCACCGGGCAGACCCCGCACCTGGTCTTCATCGGCATGATGGCGCTGCTCGGCGTCCTGGCGCTGCGGCAGGGGCTGGCCGCCAACGAGAACCTCCGCCTGGTGGCGCGGCTGCGCCGGCTCGCCTACGCCGACCAGCTCACCGGCCTGCCCAACCGGCTGATGTTCAACCGGCGGCTGCGCCGCGCGCTGCGCGACGGGCCCCCGGTCGCCGTCCTGCTGCTGGACCTGGACGGGTTCAAGCAGGTCAACGACCGGTTCGGGCACGCCACCGGGGACATCCTGCTGGCCAGCATCGCCGGCGGGCCGGGGGCGGCCACGACGGCACCATCGCCCGGCTCGGCGGGGACGAGTTCGCCGTGCTGGTCGACGGGGACCGCCCGGTCGCGCCGGAACGGCTCGCCGAGCGGCTGCTCGCCGCCCTGCAACCCTCCGCGGGCGAGGAGGACGTCGGCATCCACCCGTCGGCCAGCATCGGCATCGCCGAGTTCGGCCCGCAGCACGCCTCCCACAGCGACCTGCTGCGCGACGCCGACATCGCGATGTACGCGGCCAAGGCCGCCGGGAAGTCCGCGTACCGGACCTGCACGCCGGGGCTGCGCGAGTCGGCGGTGACCCGCGCGGAGCTGATCGTCGACCTGGCCACCGGGGCGGTCCGCAGCGCGGAGGCGCTGGTCCGCTGGCGGCATCCCCGGCTGGGGCTGCTCGGGCCGGCCGCGTTCCTGCCGCTGGCCGAGGAGGCCGGCCTGATCGTGCCGATCGACCGCTGGGTGATCCACGAGGCCTGCCGGGCCGCCGCGACCTGGCGGGAACGGGCGCCGGAGGCCACCGTGGCGGTGAACAACGCCGCCGCGCACCTGCGCCGGCCGGACCTGATCGCCACCGTCACCGCGGCCACCGCCAGTGCCGGGCTGGCCCCCCGCGCGCTGACCCTGGAGCTGACCGAGTCGGCGCTGATCGACGGCAGCGAGGCGGTGCTGGAGCGGCTGGGCCAGCTGCGCGAGCTGGGCATCCGGATCGCCATCGACGACTTCGGCACCGGCTACTCGTCGCTGAGCTACCTGCACCGCATCCCGGCCACCGAGCTGAAGATCGACCGGTCGTTCGTCTCCCGGCTCGACACCGACGCCCGGGCGTACGCGACGGTGGAGATGGTGACCCGGCTGGCCGGCGCGTTCGACCTGGCGGTGGTGGCCGAGGGGGTGGAGACCGAGGAGCAGCACGCGGCGGTCACCGCGATCGGCTGCGTGCACGGGCAGGGCTACCGCTACGGCCGCCCCGGCCGCCTGGCCGACCTGCGCCCGGTCTCCGCCCCGGTCTGACCGGTCGGCCCGGCCGGGCGGCCCCCGACTACGGGAGTCGAAGGTCCCGGAAGGGACAGGGGGTTCGGCCCTGACCGGAACCGCCCGAGCGGCCGCACGATGGGAGCCGACACCAACGACACCCCACCCTCACCGGGAGATACGACATGAAGCGGCGCACCCTGGACCTGCTGTTCAGCATCGGCGGACTGGGCCTCACCGTCCTGCTGCTCGTGGCCGGCATCGTCCTCACCTCAAACGCGACCTTCGCCAACGACTACGTACGCGACCAGCTCGGCGCGCAGCACATCAGCTTCAAGCCGGCCGACCAGCTGACCGACGAGGAGAAGAAGGCCGACTGCCTGGTCGAGTACGCCGGCCAGCGGCTGACCACCGGCAAGCAGGCGGAGTGCTACGCCAACGAGTTCATCGGACTGCACCTGACCTCGATCGCCGGCGGCAAGACCTACGCCGACCTCGGTGAGCCGCAGACCGAGCTGCGCGCCAAGGTGGAGCAGGCCACGAAGACCAACGACCCGGCCCTGGCCGACCTGCAGAAGCAGCTCGCCGAGGTCAGCGGCCAGCGGGACACCGTGTTCAAGGGTGAGACGCTGCGCGGCCTGCTGCTCACCTCGTACGGCTTCAGCGAGTTCGGCCGCAAGGCCGGGCAGGCGGCGCTGGTGACCTTCGTCGCCGCGGGGCTGCTCCTGCTGCTGTCGATCGCCGGCCTGGTGCACGCCTTCCGCACCCCGGCCACCGAGGCCTTCGCCGCCCCGGAGCGGGCGAAGGACCGGGCCACCGCCTGACCCCGCCCCGGACGCCCCCGGCCTCTCCACCCCCTCGGAGGCCGGGGGCGTTCACGTGTGCCGCCGCGCCGATCCCCGGCGAGGGTGTGACGCGGCGCGCAGAATCGGGCTTGACCCTCACGCAACGGCAGGCGGGAGCCTTGGTCGCGGAAGGGAGGGAACCCATGGCGTACACGGTGGGTCAGGTGGCGAAGGCGGCCCGGGTGACGGTCCGGACGCTGCACCACTACGACGAGATCGGGCTGCTGTCGCCCAGCGGACGCACCGCGGCGGGCTACCGCCGCTACGACGACGCGGACCTGGAGCGCCTGCAGCACATCCGGTTCTACCGGGAGCTGGGGTTCCCGCTGGAGGAGATTGCGGCGATCCTCGACGACCCGACCGCCGACCCGGCGGCGCACCTGCGCCGACAGCACGAGCTGCTCAGCGGTCGGATCGGGAAGCTCCAGGAGATGGTCACCGCGATCGAGCTCGCGATGGAGGCGAGAAGGATGAACATCAATCTGACCCCGGAGGAGCGGTTCGAGGTCTTCGGGGACTTCGACCCGGACGCGCACGCCGAGGAGGCGGAGCAGCGCTGGGGCGGCACCGACGCGTACCGGGAGTCGAACCGGCGGGCGGCCCGTTACTCGAAGGAGGACTGGCTGCGCAACAAGGCGGAGAACGAGGACTGGGGGCGGCGGTTCGTCGAGCTGATGGCGTCCGGGGCGGCGGCGGACTCGCCGGAGGCGATGGCGCTGGCCGAGGAGCACCGGCAGCTGATCGGCCGCTGGTTCTACGACTGTTCCTACGAGATCCACACCGGGCTGGCCGACATGTACCTGGCGGACCCACGGTTCACCGCGCACTACGAGGCGATCGCGCCGGGCATGGCCGCGTACCTGAACGAGGCGATCCACGCCAACGCGATCACGCGCGCCTGAGCCGGTGTGGGCGGTGCGGGTGCCGCCTGGCAGGCATATTGGTGCCTGTCAGGCGGACCGCCCCACCACACCACCGGAGGTCACCGTGCTCATCGTCGCCGGCAGTCTCTACGTCGACCCGGCCGGGCGGGACGCCTACCTGGCGTCCTGCGCCGAGGTCGTCCGGCAGGCGCGCTCCGCGCCCGGCTGCATCGACTTCGCGATCAGCGCCGACCTGGTGGAGCCGGGCCGGATCAACGTCTACGAGCGCTGGGACAGCGACGACCAACTGCTCGCCTTCCGCGGTTCCGGCCCGACGGAGGAGCAGGTGGCGGCGATCCTCGGCGCCGAGGTGCACCGCTACCGCATCTCCGCCGTCGAAGCCCCCTGACCCCCCCCGCCGCCCCCGCCCCCGTCAAGATCCGCGCACTTTCTCGGAAAGAGTGGCTGTTCCGCGCTGGATGAGCCCTCTTTCCCAGAAAGTGCCGACCCGGCTCGGGACGGGGGTGGGGCGGGGCGGGGGCGGGGGGCTACAGGAGGAGGTCGAGGAGGAGGACGCCGAGGAAGCCGACCACCGAGATGATCGTCTCCATCACCGACCAGCTCTTGATGGTCTGTCCGACCGTCAGTCCGAAGTACTCCTTGACCAGCCAGAAGCCCGCGTCGTTGACGTGCGAGAAGAACAGCGACCCGCAGCCGATGGCCAGCGCCAGCAGCGCCACCTCCGGTCCCTGGAGGGTCTCCGCCAGCGGCGCGACGATGCCGGCGGCGGTGATGGTGGCGACGGTGGCCGAGCCGGTCGCCACCCGGATGCCGACGGCCACCAGCCAGCCCAGCAGCAGCGGCGAGAGGTTCGCGCCATCGGCCGCGTCCGCGACCAGGTTCCCCACCCCGGCATCGACCAGCACCTGCTTGAAACCGCCACCGGCGGCGACGATCAGCAGGATGCCGGCGATCGGCGGCAGCGACCCGCCGAGGAAGGCGGAGACCTGCGTGCGGCTGAAACCGGTCCGGTAGCCGAGGAAGATCATCGCGAAGATGACCCCGGCGAGCAGGGCGACGATCGGGGTGCCGACGATGTCCAGCGCCTTGCGGCCGGCGGTGCCCTCGTCGAGGGTCAGCTCGCCGATCGCCCGCAGCAGCATCAGCACCACCGGCAGCAGGACGGTGATGACCGCGGCCCACAGGGCCGGCGCGCGGCGCGCCCGTACCCGCGCGGTGGCGGCCTCGTCGATCGGCGCACCCGGGCGGCCGGCGCCGGGGTTGGCCAGGTCGTCCTCGGTGACCAGGTCGCCGTCGGCGTCGAGCGGGCCGCGCCCGGTGGCCGCCGGACCCCGCCCGCCGGCGAGCGCGGCCGGTCGCCGGGTGGGCAGCAACGCCTCCGGGGCGGTGGCGGGCACGTAGCGGGCGATGAAGTTGCCGAAGATCGGACCGGCGACGATCACCGTCGGGATGGCGACCAGCAGTCCCAGCGCGAGGGTCTGGCCGAGGTTGGCGCCCAGGGCGTCGATCGCGACCAGCGGGCCCGGGTGCGGCGGCACCAGGCCGTGCAGCACCGACAGGCCGGCCAGCGCCGGGATGCCGATCTTCATCAGCGGTACGTCGGTGCGCAACGAGACCAGCAGCACGATCGGCACCAGCAGCACGACGCCGACCTCGAAGAAGAGCGGCAGCCCGATGAGGGCGGCGACCCCGGCCATCGCCCAGGGCAGCGCCGTGCCGGAGACCCGGCCGACCACCCGTTCGACGATGCCGTCCGCGCCGCCGGATTCGGCGAGCAGACCACCGATCATGGCCCCGAGCGCGATCAGCAGGCCGACTCCGCCCACCGTGGAACCGACGCCGCCGCTGAACGAGGTGACCACCTTGTCCGGGGTCACGCCGGCGACCACGCCGAGCACCGCCGCGCCGAGGATCAGCGACAGGAACGGGTGGACCTTGCCCCAGGCGATCAGGAGCACCACCGCCGCGATGCCCAGCAGCGCCGCGACGATCAGTTGGGCGTCACCGGCGTCGGTGAGCTCGGCCGGTGCGGCGAGGATGGTGGTCACGGTAATCACGACCCTTCGGACGGCGTCCGGTCCCGTGCGGAACAGGCGATCACATGGGTGCGGACGTGGGTGACGGTTCCGGCGGCAGGCTCGGGGCCAGCCGTCGCAGCGACGCGAAGGTCGGGACCAGCGCGTCGTACAGCTCGGAGAAGAGGGGGAGCAGCGCGGCGTAGGTGGCGGCGGCGGACGGGTCGGGGCGTACCGTCTCGTCGATATCCACCAGGTCGGCGGCGACGTCGATGGACGGGATCAGCCCGAGCGCCTGCATGCCGAGCAGCGCCGCGCCGAAGCTGGAACCCTCGTGCCCGGCGGGGAAACGCACCGGCATGCCGAGCGCGTCGGCGAGGATCTGCCGCCACAGCGGGCTGCGCGCGAAACCGCCGCTGGCCCGGATCTCGCGTACCTCGTTGCCGGCCGCCCGCACCGAGGCCAGCACCAGGGCGAGCTGCTGGCACACCCCCTCCAGCGCCGCCCGGATCAGATGCTCGCGGCGGTGGCCGTGGGTCAGCCCCACGTACGCCCCGCGCGGTAGCGCGCTCCAGTGCGGCGCCCGCTCGCTGAGCAGGTACGGCAGCATGATCAGCCCACCGGAGCCGACCGGCGCCCGCTCGGCCAGCGCCAGCAGCTCCTCCTCGGAGTCCTCGCCCAGGTCCGGAGCCAGCGCGTCGCCGGCCCACTGGAGCACGATGCCGCCGTTGTTGATCGCGCCGCCGACCACCCAGCGCTCCTCGGTCAGCGCGTAGCAGAACACTCCGCCGAGCGGATCGACCGCCGGCCGCTCCACGGCCACCCGCATCGCCCCGGAGGTGCCGATCGAACAGGCCACCACGCCCGGCCGGACCGCCCCCAGGCCGAGGTTGGCCAGCGGGCCGTCGCCCGCGCCGACCACCACCGGCGTGTCGGCGGGCAGCCCGGTCGCCACGGCCGCCTCGGCGGTGAGGCCGGGCAGCACCGTGGTGGTCGCGACGAGCTGCGGCAGCTGCTCCTCGACGATGCCGGCGATGCGCAGCGCCTCCGCGTCCCAGACCAGGTGGTGGATGTCCATCAGCCCGGTGGCCGAGGCCACCGAGTGGTCGGTCACCAGCGCGTCGGTCAGGCGCAGCAGCACGTAGTCCTTGATGCCGACCCAGTGCGCGACCCGCTCGAAGAGCATCGGCTCCTGCTCGGCGAACCAGACCAGCTTCGGCAGCGGCGCCATCGGGTGCACCGGCGTGCCGGTACGCCGGTGCAGCGCGAGCCCCGGCGGGGCGGCCCGCAACCGCTCGGCCTGCACGCTGGCCCGGGAGTCCGCCCAGGTCACCGACGGGGTCAACGGGACGCCCTCGGCGTCCAGGCCGACCAGGCTGTGCATGGCGGTGCTGAACGACAGGCCCGCCACCGGCCCGGGCAGCTCACCGGCCACCGTACGGACGCACTCGACGACCGCGTCGAAGATGGTCGACGGGTCCTGTTCCGCCCAACCCGGGTGCGGCTCGTCCAGCGGATAGCCCACGGAATGGTGGGCGAGCTGCTCGCCTTCGGTGTCGTAGGCGACCACCTTGGTGCTGGTGGTGCCGATGTCGACGCCGAGCACGACCCTGTCGCTCACCGTGGATTCTTCGTTCGCGACTGCGGGGCTCGCAGAACCGGCTCGCTCCTCGCGCTCACCAACCCACCTCCGCATCACGATGCCGGGTGGCCCCGTCGCCGTCCGGCTCGGCTGACGTTACCGAGGGTTAGGGCACCCCGTACGGCGCACGGGATGATCTCGCCTCGGTCGGCGTCGCCGCCGGCCTCCTGCCGAGGCGAACGTGAATCGACGCAGCGCATCCACCAATCGTCCGGATTGGTCACCCGATCGGGTGGTTCGCGCGCTTCGGCGTGTCCGCCGGACTCGCCGCCACCGTTGATCCGGATGACACCCCGGTTGGTGGCTCGCGCGGCGAAGGAGTCGGCGTGGCAGATACTGATTCGACGGGTTCCACCTGGCGTTACACCTGGGCGCGCAAGCAGAACGAGCGCCGGCAGCGGACATACCGCGAAGCCGAGCGCGCGTGGCGACAGCGCGACGACGAGCTGCGGCGACTGCGTACCCTCGCCGTCGACCTGCACGGCTCGGTGGCGGCCGGCCACGGCCTGCCCCTGGAGCTCGCTCCCGGCGAGGTGGTCTTCTGGGCGCTGCCCGCCGCGCAACTGGTCGAGGTCCGGCACGCCACGGTGCTGCCCGCACCCGACCTGACCGTCGAGCCGCTGCCGGCGCCGCTGCGCCACCGGCTCCCGGACGGCGTACGGGCCACCGACGCCGGCGTGGCCGTGATCACCAACCGCCGACTGGTGCTGCTCGGCGGGCGCGGCCGGCGCGACTGGGCGTACGGGAAGATGACCGGCCTGTCCCACGACCCGGCGGCCCCGGTGTCGCTGATCCAGGTCCTCGACCGGCGGCGCACCTGCGGCCTGCTGGTGCCGCCCACGGCGGCGGCCGAGTTCCGGTTCACCCTCACCCTGGCCTTCGCCGACGCCATCGAGCAGCGCGCGGCGGTGATCGCGCAGCTCGACGAGCTGATCGCCGAACACGAGCAGACCCGGCCGTTCCGGCCGGCGATCGCCACCCCCGGGCAGGCCCGGCTCGCCGGGCGCATCCCCGGCGGCCGGCGCACCGTCGCCGTCGCCGCCGCGCTCGCCCTGGTCGTGCCCGCGGTCCTCTTCGAGGCCGACCCGCCGGTCAGCCCCGGCTCCGACGTCGCCGTCGCCGCCACGCCGGTGCCCGCGCGGGTGGCCACGCCCCGCGCCGCCGCACCCTCGCCGTCCGCCGCGCCGAAGCCCCGCCGCTCGCCGGCCGCGCCCTCGCCGTCGGCCGAACGACGCTGCGGCGCCCCGGTCAACCCGATGGGGTACGACTTCTGCGGCGGCGAGCGCGTCCGCCGGCCCGACCACCGGATCTGCGACTTCTTCGACTGCGCGCAGAACCTCTGGGCGGGGCGCGGCTACCTGGTGCAGTGCAAGGACGGCGCGATCAGCCTCACCGGCGGGCGGCGCGACGCCTGCGCCGGTCACCGGGGGGTGCGGCGCACCGTGTTCAGCTGAGGTCGGGCAGGGTGAGCGTGCCGTCGTCGGCGAGCGGGAAACCCGGGTTCCAGGCGATCTCCCAGACGTGACCGTCGGGGTCGGTGAAGAAGCCGGCGTAGCCGCCGTAGAAGGTCTCCGCCGCCGGGCGGGTGATCCGCGCGCCGGCCCGCTCCGCCGTGGCCAGCACCGCGTCGACCTCGGCGCGGGTACGGACGTTCTGCGCCAGCGTCAGGCAGCCCGGGCCGCTGTCCGGCACGCCCGCGTCGGTGGCCAGTTTCTCCCGGCCCCACAACACCAGGGCGAGACCACCGGCCTGGAAGAAGACGGTCTCCTCGACCTCCTGGCCCCGCCAGCCGAGGCGCTCGTAGAACGCCCGGGCGCGCGGGAGGTCGGCGACGCCGAGGGTGATCAGGCTGATCCGCTGTTCCATGCCCCGGACCGTACCGCCGGGGACCGTCACGTTCTCCCACGGCGTTCCGTCAGGTCGGCATGAGGAGCTTCGTCCGGGCCGCCTGCGCCCTGCTCGGGTTGACCGCACTGCTGGTCGGAGGGTGGGCGCTGCGCCGACCGGACGGTTTCGCCGAGGCGGTCGACTTTCCCGGCAGCCACCACTTCGTCCACGACGTCGGCGCGTTCCAGTTGGGCATCGGGGTGACCCTGCTGCTCGCCGCGATCTGGGCCGACGCGCCGGCGGTCGCCCTGGCCGGATACCTCGCCGGGGCGCTCGCGCACACCGGCACCCACCTCGCCGACCGGCACCTCGGCGGCAGCCCCGGCCAGACCTGGCTGGTCGGGCTCTCCGCCGCGCTGGCAGCGGTCGCGCTGGTGGCCCGGTGGCGCGAACTCGGCGGGGTGCTCGGCGCGGTCGAGGTCGGCGCGGCACCGGGGTGGGCGCCGTTCACCAGGCAGAAGACCGTGCTGCTGACCAGCTTCCGCCGCGACGGCACCCCGGTCGGCACGGCGGTGAGCATCGTCGTCGACGGCGACCGGGCGTACGTGCGCAGCTTCGAGCGGGCCGGCAAGACCCGGCGCGTCCGCAACGACGCCAGGGTCACCGTCGCCCCGTCCACCGCTCGCGGCCGACCGACCGGCCCGGCCGTCGAGGCCACCGCACGCCGGCTCCCCGGCGACGAGGAGCGGCACGCCGCCCGGCTGCTGGTCCGCAAGTACCCCGTGCTGCACGGCGTGCTCGTCCCGCTGGCGCACCGCCTCGGGCGGCGGCGCACCGGCCGTACCGTCCACTTCGCCCTGACCACGCCGCCGGACCGACCGGCCTGACCAGCACCCCGGTGGCGGGGCTGTCGCACCATGGACGGCGTGATCAACAGACTGTGGGGTCGGCGCACCGCCAAGAACAAGAAGAAGCGCGACTGGGCCTACGCCGGCTGTGACGCCTGCGAGTGCGACGGTCCGAACTGCTGCGACCTCGGGCTCTTCTCCTTCCTGCTCACCCTCGGCGCCACTACCGCCCAGGTCAGCCGGGCACCGGTCGTCGACCGGGCCGGCCGGGCCGCGATCCTCGGCTACCGCCGGTGGCTGTCGCACCGGTGGCCGGGCCAGTGCCGGTTCACCCCGACCTGCAGCGCCTACGGCCTCACCGCCGTCGAGCGGTACGGCCTGGCGGTCGGCGGGCGGATGGCGGCGGCCCGGCTGCGCCGCTGCCGGCCCGGCGTGCCGCGCGGCACCCACGACCCGGTGCGATAACCGCTCGCCGCTGACCCGCCCCGGCGCTACCGTCGGCGACCGTGACCCGCACCGTGACCCTCGTCCTGGTCGACCCCGCCGGCCGGCTGCTCGGGGCACTGCCCCCGTACGAGGTGCCGACCCCCTGGTGGCAGGAGGTCGACCCGGTCGTCTGCGGCGCGCCCGTCGAGGTCGCGGTGCTGCGGCTGCTCTCCGGCGTCAGCGACCGGCCAGGGATCGGCGGCGCGGTGACCTATCTGGCCGAGGTGGCCGCCCCACCCGCCGTGCCGCTGCGACCGGTGGACGTGGAACTCCCGCCGCACCCGCTGCGCGCGCCCTACGCCGAGCCGGGCGGACCGGCCGCCACCGTCGGCTGGGCCACCGCCGCCCTCGACCGCCTCGGCCGGCCGGCGAAGGAGGTGGCGCAGCGGCGCACCTGGAACCTGTCGGCGATCTGGCGACTCGACGGTCCGCACGGCCCGGTCTGGCTCAAGCAGGTACCCGGCTTCTTCCGGCACGAGGCGGCGGTGCTGCGCCGGCTCGGCGCGGTCACGCCTGGCCTGGTGCCGCCGCTGCTCGCCGCGGACGACGACGGCCGGATGCTGCTCGACCACGTGCCGGGGGAGGACCGCTACGGGGCGGACCCCGCCGAACGCGACGCCATCGCCGCCGACCAGCACGCCCTCCAGGTACGCGCGCTGCCCCTCGTCGATGACCTGGTGGCGGCCGGGGTGCCCGACCTGCGCGGCGCCGCCCTGGCCCGCTGGATCCGCGCCGCGCTCGCCCCACACCACGCCGACGCCGTGCTGCACGGGCTGGAGGAGCGGTTGGCGCAGGCCCGGCGGTGCGGCGTGCCGGACACCCTGGTGCACGGCGACCTGCACCCCGGCAACGTCCGCAGCGACGGTGACCGGCGGGTCATCATCGACTGGGGCGACTCGTTCGTCGGGCACCCGGCCTTCGACATCCTGACGCTGACCGTCGGGCTCCCGCCCGACGCCGCGGACGCCCTGACTGCCGCATGGTGCGCCCGGTGGCGGGCCGACGCGCCCGGCTGCGAGCCGGACCGGGCCGTGGAGCTGCTGCGGCCGGTCGCGGCGCTGCGGTCGGCGGCCGTGTACGCGGCCTTCCTCGCCGCGATCGAACCGAGCGAGCGGGTGTACCACGAGGCCGACGTGCCGCGCTGGCTGGCGCGGGCCGCCAGCCTGCTCGGGCGGGGATGAGTTGTGGAAATCCAGGCGAAATCCCGGCTAGGACGCCAGCCTCGTCACTCGGGGGCGTGGCAGACGGCCTCGACGTTGTTGCCGTCCGGGTCGCGGACGAACGCGCCGAAGTAGGTCGGGTGGTACTCCGGCCAGAGCCGGGGCGTGTGCAGCACCTCGGCGCCGGCGGCGACCGCGGCGTCGTGGAACGCCCGCACGGCGGCCCGGTCCGGCGCGGTGAACGCGATGTGCGCCTCGCGCGCCTCACCGGAGGTGTTCACCGGGCCGAGCCAGAAGTCGGGGCTGTCGGTGCCGTACCCGATGACCGGGCCGAACTCCATCACCCGGCGACCGCCGAGCGGGGCCAGGACGGCGTCGTAGAAGGCGGCGCTGGCCGCCACGTCACGGGCCTGGATGGACAGGTGGTCGAGCATGCTGCCTCCTGCGGGCGTCGGGTCCGGGCCAGGCTAGGACTTCGCTACGACACTTTGCCCGCCACGCCGGGCGGCTCGGACCGAACTTACCGGTAACATCCGTGCTGACCGGGCACCAGCTGAGTCATCGGGAACCCATTGGACGTCAGGCAGGTCTCCTACTTCCTCGCGGTAGCCGAGCACGGTGGCTTCAGTCGGGCAGCCTCGGCGCTCGACGTCGCCCAACCGACGCTGTCGCAGTCGGTGCGCGCGCTCGAGCGCGAACTCGGCGCCGAGCTGTTCCACCGGGTCCCGCACGGGTTGGTGCTCTCCTACGCGGGCAGGGCCTTCGTCGGCCCGGCCCGGCAGATGCTGCGCGGCATCACCGCCGCCCGCGAGGCGGTGGGGTCGCACGCACGAGCCACGCCCGCCCTCGACCTGGTCGCCGTGCCTGTGCTGGCGGCCTACCCGGGAGCGTCCCTGGTCGGCTCCTTCCGGCGCGAGAACCCGCACATCGTCGTCCACATCGACGAGCCGGAGACCGACGACGGCCTGCACATCCTCGTCCGGGACGGGCACAGCGAGCTGGGCCTGACGCACCTGCCCCTGCCGCACCTCGGGCTCCAGGTCGTCGAACTCGGCGTACAGGAGCTGTGGTTGGCGTTCCCGCCCGGCACCGACGTCGGCCCGGGGGACGCCGTGCCGCTGGCCCGGCTGCACGGCGCCGACGTCCTCGGGGTGCCGCGCGGGAGCTGGCAACGGGACGACGTCGAGCGGGCGCTGCGCGATCAGGGCGTCCGCACCCGGCTCGTGGTCGAGGTGGCGCACCCGGAGGCGCTCGCGCCGCTCGTCCTCGGCGGTGCCGGCGCCGCCTTCCTGGAGCGGGAGACCGCGCACTCGGCCGCCTCGCTCGGCGCCGTCGTGCGCCCGGTCGACCCGCCGCTGCGGCAGGCGTACGGGCTGGTGCACCGGCCCGGTCCACTGTCGCCGGCCGCCCGCGCGTTCGTGGCACACGCTCGCGCCCGGTGTGGGGCGGGGCGATGACGGTCGACCTGCGCCAGTTGGAGTACTTCCTCGCCGTCGTCGACCACGGCGGGGTCACCCGCGCCGCGGCGGCCATCCGCATCGCCCAGCCGTCCCTGTCCCAGGCGATCCGGGGGCTGGAACGCGAACTCGGCGTCGAGCTGTTCCACCGCACCGGACGCGGCCTGGTCCTCACCGTCGCCGGCGAGGCGCTGGTCGCCCCGGCCCGGCAGGTCCTTCAGGACGCCACCGCCGCCCGGGCCGCCGTCGCCGACGTGGTGGACCTGCGCACCGGACGGCTCGACATCGCCGCGCACGCCGCCCTGACCGTCGATCCCCTCACCCCGGCGATCGCCACCCTGCGGCGACGCTTCCCCGGCATCGCGGTGCGCGTGCTGGAGCCCCGCGACGACGAGGACCTGGCCCGGCTCGTCCGCGACGGAAGTTGCGAGCTGGCCCTGACGTACCTGCCCATCCCCGACCTTCGGCTGCCGGTGCGGGAGTTGGGCGCGCAGCAGGTGTGGGCGGTGCTGCCGCCCGGCACGCCCGCTCCCGACGGGCCGCTGCCGCTGCGGGCGCTCCAGGACACCCCGGTGATCGACATCCAGGGGCACAGCGCGCTGCGCGCGACGGTCCTGGCCGCGCTCGCCACGGCCGGTGTGCGGATGCGTCGCGCGGCGGTGACCCGGCATCGCGAGGCCGTCGTACCCATGGTGCTGGCCCAGGCTGGCGCCGCGTTCCTGACCCGGTGGTACGCCGAAGAGGCGGCCCGCGGTGGGGCCGTCGTGCGGGCGCTGGACCCACGGGTGGTCTGCCGGTTCGCGCTGGTCCACCGGTCCGGGCAGCTGTCGCCGGCCGCCCAGGCCCTGCTGGAGCTGCTGCCCGGGCCGGAGTAGACCGGCCAGGCCGTGCCGCCGTGGGGTGCGCGCCACCCCCATAGCCGCCGCCTATGGGGTGGGTGACGGCTCGTCTTTGATTTCGCCGGCCCGCCGGTCTTCGATCAGTGGACCCCCACCCGCGTCCGGTCCGCGACGCCGCCCGTTCCCTTCGACAGCGAGGAACCATGGCCCAACTGTCGCTGGCTACCGTCCTGGCCGAGTCCGCCCGACGCCGACCCGCGCATCCCGCGATCGTCTGCGGCGACGAACGCGTCACGTACGCGGAGCTGTGGGCGCAGACCCGGGGCTACGCCGCGGCGCTGGCCGAGCGGGGGGTGCGCCCCGGTGACCATGTCGCGCTCATGGCCGCGAACGTGCCGGACTTTCCGCGCGCCTACTACGCGATCCTCTCGCTCGGCGCGGTCGTGGTGCCGATCCACCTGCTGTTGACCGCGGAGGAGGTGGCGTTCGTCCTGCGTGACAGCCACGCCCGTGCCCTGGTGCACGGCGGCGGTGACCCGGCGACGGCCGTGAAGGCGGCGGAGCTGGCCGGAATACCGGCGGTCCCGCTGGACCCGGCCGATCCGGACTCGCTGGTCGCGGCGGCCGCCCGGCTGGCGCCGCGGCCCGGGCTGGTGCCGACCGCGCCGGACGACCCCGCCGTGGTGCTCTACACCAGCGGCACCACGGGTCGACCGAAGGGCGCGGTGCTGACCCATTTCAACCTGACGATGAACGCCACCGTCAACGCCTTCGACGATCTCGGGGTACGCCGCGACGACGTGCTCCTGGGTTGCCTGCCGCTGTTCCACAGCTTCGGGCAGACCGCCGCGATGAACACCGCGTTCCGCGCCGCCGCCACGCTCGTGCTCCAGCCGCGCTTCGATCCGGTCCAGGCGTTGGAGCTGATGGTCGCGCACGGCGTGACGGCGTTCCTCGGCGTGCCCACCATGTACATCGCGCTGCTCGACGCGGCCCGCAGGGGCGCACCGCGCCCGGCGCTGCGGCTGTGTGTCTCCGGCGGCGCGTCGCTGCCGCTCAGCGTGCTGGACGAGGTCGCGGCGACGTTCACGACGACCGTGTACGAAGGCTACGGCCTGTCCGAGACCTCCCCGGTGGCCACCACCAACCAGCCGACCTTCGGCGCGCGGCCGGGCACCGTCGGCTGTCCCATCTGGGGCGTCGACGTCGAGGTGGCCCGGGCCGACCGGGAGGACCGCGTCGAGCTGCTCCCGCCGGGCGAGATCGGCGAGATCGTCATCCGTGGGCACAACATCTTCGCCGGCTACCTCGGCCAGCCACGGGCGACCGCGGAGGTCCTCCGGGACGGCTGGTTCCGCACCGGCGACATCGGCACCCGGGACGAGGCCGGGTTCGTCACGATCGTCGACCGGAAGAAGGACCTCATCATCCGGGGCGGATTCAACGTCTACCCGCGGGAGGTCGAGGAGGCGCTGCTGCGCCACCCGGCGATCGGGCAGGTCGCGGTGGTCGGCGTACCCCATCCGACGCACGGCGAAGAGGTCTGCGCGGTGGTCATCCCGGCGGCGGAGGTGACCGCCGACGAGATCATCGAATGGGCGCGCGAGCACGTGGGCCGCCACAAGTACCCGCGGCGGGTGGAGTTCGTCGACGAGTTCCCGTTGGGCCCGAGCATGAAGGTCCTCAAGCGGGAGCTACGGTGGCGCTTCGCGCAGGACCGGACGCCCTGATCCGGGCTGAAGACCCCGCACGTGACCGTCGTCGAACAGTGATGGAGGGAGTTCCCGTGGCCCGATCCCCCCTCGACCCCGCGGTCGCCCGCGCCGCGTGGCGCCGCGCCGAACCGATCCACGCCATGATCTATTTCGCCCCCGAGGCGCGGCAACGGTACGACGCGCTGGGCCTTGACGGCCTGACGGGCTACTTCGCGTCCCGGTCGGCCGCGTTCGGTGCGGTGCCGGCCGAGCCGGTCATCGCGACGTTCTTCAACTTCAAGCCCGCACTGGTACGCGCGGCGCTGCCCGCCGCGTGGGAGCGGGCAGACCCGCCGGCCGTGCTCCGCGCCCGCCTGGACGCCGCGGACGCGGCCCTGAGCCGGGCCTTCTCGGCTCTGGAGGACGCAGCCGATGTCGTCACCGAGGCGGCCGAGCTGGCGCGCCGGGCCGCCGAGTCGGCGTGCGAGCAGCTGCCCGGGCGTCCGCTGTTCGCCGCGCACGCGGCGTTGCCGTGGCCGGAGGAGCCGCAGCTGGTGCTCTGGCACGCGCAGACGCTGCTGCGCGAGTTCCGTGGCGACGGGCACGTGAACGCCCTCGTCGTCGCCGGCGTCACCGGCCTCGACGCGCTCGTGCTGCACGCGGCCACCGGTGACGTACCGGTGCGGTTCCTGCTCCGCAGTCGCGGCTGGACCGGCGACGAGTGGGCGGCGGCGGTGGACGGGCTGCGGTCCCGCGGCCTGATCGCCGACGGTGGCGCCGACGACCTGGCCCTCAC
>NZ_JAGPYL010000123.1:0-18698 GCF_018070095.1 Micromonospora sp. U56 | reverse complement strand
CTCGCCCAGCTCGCTCCGCCTGCCGCCCACCTTGACCTGGTCGTCGCGGCGGCCCAGGTAGTCCAGGGTGCCGTCGGTGCGCCAGCGGGCCAGGTCGCCGGTGCGGTACATCCGCCGGCCGGGCGGGCCGTACGGGCAGGGCAGGAAGCGCTCGGCGGTGCTGCCGGGCCGGCGCAGGTAGCCCCGGGCCACCTGGTCCCCGGCGACGTACAGCTCGCCGACCACGCCGGGTGGCACCGGCTGGAGCGCGGCGTCGAGCAGGTAGACCCGCGCCCCGGCGGTGGGCCGACCGATCGGCACCGGTCCGGCACGCAGCGGCCGGCCGGGCGCGACGCGGGCGGCGACGCAGCCGACGGTCGCCTCGGTCGGGCCGTACTCGTTGACGACCGCCACGTCCGGGTGCGCGGCCCGCCAGCCCACCAACTGCTCGCCGGTGAGCGCCTCGCCGCCGATCACCAGGTCGGTGGTCGGCGACAGCGCGGCGTCGAGCAGCGGCAGGTGGCTCGGGGTCACCTTGAGGAAGCTCGGCCGGCCACCGGCCCGGGCGTGCGGCGAGTCGATCCCGGCCAGCCGGACGGTGCCGCCGGCGGTGAGCGGCCCGAGCAGGCCGGTCACGGTGAGGTCGAACGAGACCGGCGAGGGCAGCAGCGCGGTGCCGGCCAGCCCCGGGTAGGCGTCCCGGGCCCAGGCCAGGTACGCGGCCACCGCCCGGTGCTCCACCACCACCCCCTTCGGGCGGCCGGTGGAGCCGGAGGTGTAGAGCACGTACGCCGGGTGCTCGGGGCGCAGCGGGGCGGCCCGGTCGGCGTCGGTCAGGTCGCCGTCGGCCTGTTCTGCGCCGACCTCACCGTCGAGCACCACCGCCCCGGCGGGCACCAGCGCGGCGGTCTCCGGCAGGGCCAGCACCAGCGTCGGCTCCGCGTCGGCGAGCAGGTACGCGATCCGGCCGGCCGGGTAGCCGGTGTCCACCGGGACGTACGCGGCGCCGGACTTGAGCACGGCGAGGACGGCGACCAGCAGCTCGGGCGAGCGGGGCAGGGCGAGCGCCACCCGGGTCTCCGGGGCGGCGCCCCGGGCCACCAGCACCCGGGCGAGCCGGTTGGCGGCGGCGTTCAGCTCGGCGTAGGTGAGCGAGACGGCCTCGCAGATCAGGGCGACCGCGTCCGGGGTGGCGGCGGCCTGCCGCTGCACCCGCTCGATGACCGAACGGAACGCCGGGGCGGCGTCCTCGCCGTTCCAGGCCCGCAGGACGAGGTCCCGCTCGGCGTCGTCGAGCAGCGGCAGCGCGGAGACCCGCTGCCCCGGGTCGTGGACGGCGGCGGTGAGCAGCCGCACGTACCGCGCGACCACCGCCTCGGCGGTGCCCCGGTCGAACAGGTCGGTGCGGTAGACCAGGCGACTCTCGCCGGTGGTGACGTCGAAGGCGAGGTCGTCCTTGGTGGTGCCCAGCTCCACCGGGTCCAGCCCGGAGTCGGGGATGAAGTTCAGCGCGGTCTGGAAGATCGGCTGCACGGCCGGGTCGCGCTGCGGGGCGACCGCCTCGACGATCCGCTGGAACGGGGTCTGGCCGTGCTCCATCGCGTCCACCAGGCCGGCGCGGACCCGGCCGAGCAGCTCGGTGAAGCTGGGATCGCCGCCGATGTCGCAGCGCAGCGCCACCGGGTTGACGAACATGCCGATCAGCGGGGTCAGCTCGGCGGTGTCCCGGCCGGCGGTGGAGACGCCGACCACCACGTCGGTGTCGCCGGAGATCCGCGACAGCAGGGCGGCGAACCCGGCCAGCAGCACCATGTACGGGGTGGCCGCCGACCCGGCGGCGAGCCGGCCGACCCGGTCGAGCAGCCCGTCGGGCAGGGCGAAGCGCACCTCGTCGCCGGCGAAGCCGAGCTGGGCCGGGCGGGGGCGGTCCAGCGGCAGGCCGGTGACCGGCGGCGCCCCGGCGAGCTGGCCGGCCCAGAAGGCGAGCTGGCGGTCCAGCTCCGCGCCGGTGAGCTGGTCGCGCTGCCAGACCGCGAAGTCGGCGTACTGGATGGGCAGCTCGGGCACGGCGACGGGCGCGCCGGTCAGCGCGGCCTCGCTGAACGCGGCCAGTTCGGTCACCAGCAGCACCGCCGAGTGGCTGTCGAAGACGGCGTGGTGCACCACGAACAGCAGCGTCCAGGCGTCGTCGAGGCGGACCAGCCGGGCCCGCCACAGCGGCGGGGCGTCCAGCGGGATCGGGGTGCGGGCCAGCTCGGTACGCAGGGCGGCGTACCGGGCGGCCCGCTCGGCCTCGGGCAGGTCGCGCAGGTCGTCGGCGGGCAGCCGGACCGGCTCGTGCTCGCGCACCACCTGCACCAGGGCGCCGTCGTCCATCCGCAGGTGGGTGCGGAGCGCCTCGTGCCGGGCGACGACCCGGCCGACGACCTCGCCGGCGGTGTCGGCGTCGATGCCGGCCGGGAAGCGCCACGGGGTGGAGACGTTGTAGACCGGCGAGGCGGTGTCCAACTGGTTGGCCATCCACACCCGTTCCTGGGCGAAGGAGGCCGGGAAGGTCCACTCCCGCGTCATGACGGCACCTCCCGTACGGAGCGGGGACGCATGTCGGTCCAGACGGCGTCGACGTGGGACAGGCACTCCTCGCGGGTGCCGGCGAAGCCGGCGTCGTGCCACCCGGCGGGCAGCTCCCGGTCGGCCGGCCAGATCGAGTACTGCTCCTCGTCGTTGCGGACGACCAGGAATCGGGAGTCGGCCATCAGTGCTCTCCAGCGCTCTCGGGGGTGTGCGGTTCGGCCATCGCCACGGCGATCCGGCGGGCCCCGGTGAAGGGCTCCCGGCCGTGCGCGGCGGTCATGTTGTCGACCACCAGCACGTCGTCGCGCCGGTAGTCGAAGCGGACGCTGGCGGCCCGGTACGCGGCCCGCAGGTGGTCCAGCACGTCGGCGGGGATCTCACCGCCGTCGCCGTAGTAGGTGTTCGCCGGCAGCCCGTCGGCGCCGAACATGTCCAGCAGCCCCTCCTGGTAGTCCCTGGGGAGGGTGCTCACGTGGAAGAAGGTGGCGTGGTTGAACCAGCGCGGGGTGTCCGAGCCGGGCCGGTGGTGCACCACGTCGCGCACCGCCCGGGTACGCAGCCCGTCCGCGCCGACCCACTCCAGCCGGATCCGGTTCGCCGCCGCGTACGCCTCGACCTCGGCCCGGTCGTCGGTGCCGAACACGTCCTGCCAGCGGGCGCCGAAGTCGGCGTGGAAGTTGCGCACCAGCATCCAGCGCCGCCGGACGAACTCCTCGCGGACCGCCGGGTCGATCTCGGCGTACACCCGGCGGACGTCGGCGAGCGGGGTGGCGCCGAGGGTGTCCGGCGGGCTGATGCAGTAGAAGAACAGCGTCAGCGGCCAGCCCGCCTGGTACGAGTTCTCGTTGTGCAGGAAGATCTCCTCGTCCGGCGGGTAGTCGGTCGAGGTGTAGACCCGGCCCTTGATGGCGTGCCGGGGTGAGGACCGCTCGGTGTAGGTCAGCGGCTCGCCGGAGAACGCGCGGACCACCCGGTCGAAGCCGTCCACCCCGCCGACGTCGAAGCCGCGGAACAGCAGCCCGCCGTGGGCGGCGAGCGTGGCGCGCAACTCCGTCCGCCGCCGGTCGATGAGCTCGGTCAGTGGTGTGCCGTCGTTCTCGACGACCACCGGCAGCGTGGCGATCGTGTCGCTCATTGCTCTGTCACTCCTGTTTCTCGACGCTCAGTCGCGGGGCAACCGCGGGATGGCGGGGATGGTGGCCGGGGCGGGCTCGCCGGCGGGCGCGGCGGTGGCACGCAGCTCCTCGATCCGGGCCGCCAGGCCGGCGACGGTCGGGGTCTCGAAGAGGCTGCGCATCGGCAGCCGGACCCCCGTCGCCTTGCGCATCGCGGCGATCAGCTGGACCGCCACCAGAGAGTTGCCGCCGAGGGCGAAGAAGTCGTCGTCCACGCCCACCTCGGCCACCCCCAGCCCGTCCCGCCAGACCTGGGCGATGGTGATCTCCAGCTCGGTACGCGGCGCGGCGGAGGCGGCGCCGCCGCCGGCCGGTACGGCGAGGGCCGGCTCCTCGGCGGTCTCCAGGCTTCCGGTGGTGACCCGGGAGGCGCGGCCGCGGATGTCGTCGACGGTCCGGGTGGCGATCACCACCTGCGGGCCGAGCCCGGCGGTGAGGCTGCGGCGGAACGCCTCGGCCCCGTCGACCGGCCGGATGTCCTCGGTCGGCACACCCGGCTCCGGGGCGGAGGCCTGCGCCGGTGCGCCCGCCGGGGCCAGCCCGCCGGTCACCGCGCCCTGGTCGACCCGGCGCAGCACGAAGTCGCTGATCGCGACCAGTTCCCGGCCGTCGGCGTCCCGCAGGGACACATCGGCGGCGACGACCTCGTCGGTGGCGCTGTCGCGGTGCCGCAGGTGGCTGAGGAACTGTGCCGGCAGGGCGCCGCGCACCACGATCCGCCCGTACGACAGCGGCAGGTAGGTGCCGCTGCCCTGGCCCCGGCCGAACGCGGTGGCCACGTCCAGCAGCGCCGGGTGCAGCCCCCACGCGGGCAGGTCGCCGCCCGCCGCGGCGGGCGCGGTGATCCGGGCCAGCTCCTCCCCCTCGCCCAGGTGGTGCTCGGCCAGCGCGGCCCAGCGCGGCCCGAAGGTCAGCATGCTGGTGCGCCCCCGGCCGAACGCGGCGTCGTCGTCCACCCGCCGGCCGGTCACCGCCGGCACCCGCGACGGCGGGGCCGGCTCGTCGGTCCAGCCGGCCGCGCCGCGTACGTGGGTGCGCAGCTGCCCGGCGGCGAGGCTGCGTACCGCGAAGTCCACGCCGTCCTCGGCGGGGGTCAGCTCGACCCGGTACTGCGCGACCGTGCCGTCGGGCACCGGGAACGGCTGCAGGAAGACCACGTCGCGCAGCTCCACCGCCGCGTCCCCGCTCGGGGCGGGCAGCGCGGCGGCCACCGCCGCCCGGACCGACTCCAGGTGGGCGGTGCCGGGCACCACCGGCACGCCGCCGCTGCGGTGCTCGTCCAGCAGCCAGTGCGTGTCGGCGGAGACCAGGCCGTGCAGCACCACGCCGTCCGGGCCGGTCACCGCCGTGGTGAGCACCGGGTGGTCCAGCGAATGGGTGACCGTGTCCCGCCCGGCGGCCCGGAAGCCGGCCGGCGCGTCCGTCTCCACGGCCATGCCCACCTCGGCCCAGCCGCCCCAGTTCTGCGACAGCACCGGCGCCCGGAAGCCCGCGCCGGCCCGGGCGTACGCGTCGAGGAAGCTGTTCGCCGCGCAGTAGTCGACCTGGCCGAAGCCACCGATGACAGCGGTGATCGAGGAGCAGAGCACCACGAAGTCCAGCGGCAGGTCGCCGAAGACCTCGGCGAGGGCGAGCGTGCCGGCGAGCTTCGGCGCGAGCACCCGCTCCGCCTCGGCCCGCTCCTTGACCTCGGCCATGCCGCCGCCGGGCAGGCCGGCGGCGTGCACGATGCCGTCGATCCCGCCGAACTCCGCCTCGGCGGCCGCCCGGACCCGGCGCAGGTCGGCCGGGTCGGAGACGTCGGCGGCGAGCACCAGCACCGACGCGCCGGCCGCCTCCATCCGGCGGATCGCCGCGATCGCCCGGCCCGCCCGGTCCGCGCCGCCGTGCACGGCCAGGTGCTCGTCCCACCGCTCGCGCGGCGGCAGGCCGGAACGGGCCAGCAGCACCAGCTTCGCCCGGGCCCGCCGGGCGAAGTCCTCGGCCAGGGTGACGCCGATGCCGCCCAGACCGCCGGTGATCACGTACCGGCCGCCCTCGCGCAGCGCGCCCGGCTCCCCCTCAACGGCGACGGTGACCTGCTCGTAGCCGGTCACCCAGCGGCGTGGACCGCGCAGCGCCAGCTCCGCGCGGACCGGGTCGACCGGCCGGCGCAGCTCGGCGACGAGCGCGTCCACGTCGGACGAGGCCGGGTCGGCGTCCAGCAGCCGGACGGCCAGCCCGGGCAGCTCCGCCGGGAGCACCCGGGCCAGTCCGGCCAGGGTGGCGTGCTCGGGGCGGATGAGGTCGGCGCCGGTCACGTCCCCGATACCGGCGGTGACCAGGTCGAGGGTGCGGGTGCGCTCGTCGGCGGTCAGCCCGGCCCCGGCGAGCGCCTGCACCAGGTGCAGCGCGCTGAAGAAGCCCCGGTCCTGGGCGGCCCAGGCGGCGGCGACGTCGGTGCCGGCCGGGTCGCCGTCGAGGGCGTAGGCGTGCACCAGCCGATCCGGCGGGTCGGCGGCGAGCGCCGCCACCAGGGCGTCGTGGTCCTCGCGGGCGCCGGGCCGCAGCCGGTACCCGCCGTCGACCGCCGCGAAGCGCTCGCCGGCGCGTACCACGGTGGGCGTGGCGCCCGCGGCCCGCAGCGCCGCGACCAGCGCGTCGCCGCGCGGACCGTCGGCCAGGACCAGGCAGCGACCCAGCGGCGCGGTCCGCGGCTCGGCGGCGGCCTGCCGCCAGACCGGCACGGCGAACCACTCCGGCAGCGGGCGCGGCCCGCGCTGCGCCGGCGCGGCGGGCGCCTGGTCCACCGGGTCCGGGTCCACCCAGTAGCGGCGGCGTTCGACCGGGTACGTGGGCAGCGGCACCCGGCGGGCGGCCGGATCGGCGTCGAGCCGCACCTCGACGCCGGCGCACCAGAGCGCGCCGGCGCTGGTGAGCAGGGTGGCCAGGTCACCGGTGCGCTCGCCGGGGCCGGGCAGGCTGCCCAGCGGGGTCAGCGCCCGCTGGGCCGGGCCGGCCTTGGCGACCTGCATCCGGGCCAGGTTGGCCAGCTGCCGGCCGGGGCCGCACTCCAGCAACGCCCAGGTGCCCTCGGCGAGCAGCGCGGCCACACAGTCGCCGAAGCGCACCGGCCGGCGCAGGTGCGCGGCCCAGTACGCCGGGTCGGTGGCCTGCTCGGTGGTGATCCAGGTGCCGGTGACGTTGGACAGGAACGGGATCGCCGGCGGGCGCAGCGGCACCCCCGCCATCAGGGCGGTGAACTCCGCCAGGATCGGTTCCATCATCGGCGAGTGGAAGGCGTGGGAGGTGCGCAGCGCCTTGCTCTTGCCCTTGATCGTCTCGGCGAACGCGGCGACCTTGTCGCTCTCGCCGGCCACCACGCAGGTGCCCGGGCCGTTGACGGTGGCGATGGCCAGCCCCTCGGGCAGGCGCTGCGCGACCACCGACTCGTCCAGCGCCACGGCGAGCATCGAGCCGGCCGGCAGGGACTGCATCAGCCGCCCCCGCGCGGCGACCACCCGCAGCGCGTCCGGCAGGCTCAGCACCCCGGCGACGGTGGCGGCGACGTACTCGCCGATCGAGTGACCGATCATCGCGGCGGGCCGCACCCCGGCCCGCAGCCAGAGGGTGGCGAGGGCGTACTCGACGACGAAGAGGGCCGGCTGGGTGTAGCGGGTCTCGGTGAGCTTCTCCCCCGCCGCCGGATCCCGGCCGAGGATCAGGTCGCGGATGTCCAGCCCCAGCTCGGGGCGGAGCAGCTCGGCGCACTCGGCCACGGTGGCGGCGAACGCGGGCTCCTCGGCGTAGAGCTGCGCGCCCATCCCGGCGTACTGCGAGCCCTGCCCGGAGAAGAGCAGGCCCACGCGCGGCGCGGGGCCGTCGACGACGCCGGACTGGCGGCGGCGCGCGGTGCGCAGCGCGGTCACCGCGTCCGGCAGGTCGGCGGCGACCACGGCGACCCGGTGCGGGTACTCCTGCCGGCCCACCCGCAGGGTGTGCGCCACGTCGGCGAGGAGCTGCGGCCCGCCGTCGGTGGCGCCCGTCAGGTGCTCGGCGAGGCGCAGCACGGCGGTGTCCAGGGCGGTGGCGGTCTTCGCCGACACGTGCAGCAGCTGCGCCGGGCGGACCCTCTGGTCGGCCCGGTACGCCGCCGGCGCCTCCTCGAGCACCACGTGGGCGTTCGTGCCGCCGATGCCGAAGGAGCTGACCCCGGCCCGGCGCGGCCCGCCGTCGGTGTCCCACTTGGTCAGCGTGTTCGCCACGTAGAACGGGGTGTCGGCGAAGTCGATCGCCGGGTTCGGCCGCTCGAAGTTGATGCTCGGCGGGATCAGGCCGTGCTCCATCGCGAGCACCGCCTTGATCACACTGACGATGCCGGAGGGCTGGCTGAGGTGGCCGATGTTGGACTTCACCGAACCGATTCCGCACCAGCCCCGGTCGTCGGTGTCCCGGGTGTAGACGGCGGAGAGGGCGGCGACCTCGATCGGGTCGCCCATCGCGGTGCCGGTGCCGTGCGCCTCGACGTAGCTGATGCTGCGCGGGTCGATCCCGGCCATCCCGACGGCCTGGGCGATCGCCGCCATCTGCCCGTCGATGCTGGGGGCGGTGAAGCCGACCTTGCCCGCGCCGTCGTTGTTGACGGCGTTGCCGAGCACCACGGCCCGGATCGCGTCGCCGTCGGCGATCGCGTCGGAGAGGCGCTTGAGCAGGGTGACGCCGACGCCGCTGCCCCAGACCGTGCCGTTGGCGGCGGCGTCGAACGGCCGGCACCGCCCGTCCGGTGAGGTGAAGCCCTCCATGCCCAGGTAGCCGACGTGCGGCAGCTCGACGTTGACCCCGCCGGCGAGCGCCATGTCGCACTCGCCGTTGCGCAGCGCCTCGCAGGCCAGGTGGAACGCGACCAGCGAGGTGGAGCAGGCGGTGTGCACGGTCAGGCTCGGCCCCCGCAGGTCCAGCCGGTACGACACGTTGGTGGCCACGTAGTTCGGCGAGTTGCCGGTGGCGAGGGAGACCGTGCCGTGCGGGTTGCCGCCGATCCGCTTGTTGCGCAGGACGTACCGGTGCAGGTAGGTGTTGCCGCCGGTGCCCGCGTACACGCCGACCGCGCCGTCGTAGCGGGCCGGGTCGTAGCCGGCGTCCTGCAACGCGGTGTAGCAGCTCTCCAGGAACAGCCGGTGCTGCGGGTCGGTGATCTCCACCTCCCGGGCGGTCATCCCGAACAGCCCGGCGTCGAACTCGTCGTACCCGTCGACCAGCGGCGCCCGGTTGACCCACCCCGGGTCGTCGACCTCCTCCACGGTGGCGCCCCGCGCCAGCTGCTCCTCCCGGCTCAGCTCGGTGACCGACTCGACGCCGTCGACCAGGTTGCGCCAGAACTGGCGGACGTCGGCCGCGCCGGGCAGCCGGGCGGCGAGCCCGACGATCGCGATCGGCTCGATGCCGTCGTCGGCCGGGAGGTCGGGTGTCATCGGGTTGTCCATCTGCGTGTCCTTCATTGCGCGGTGCCGCCGGGGCGGCGGGGTGGGTTGCGGCGGGTGCGGCTGCGGCGGGCGGCGGCCCGCAGCGCGGCGCGGGCGAGTTCCGGCCGGTCGGCGGCGCCGTCGAGGCTGGCGGCGAGCGCCCGGACGGTGGGGTGGCGGAACAGGTCGAGCATGGTGATCGAGCGGCCGGTGGCGGCGGTGAGCCGGGCGTGCACCGCGGCCAGGGCGAGGGAGTGCCCGCCGATGTCGAAGAAGTTGTCGGTGACCCCGACCCGGTCGGTGTCGAGCACCTCCCGCCAGATGCCGGCGATCAACTCCTCGGTGTCGGTCAACCCGCCCGGGCCGGCGGGCATCGGGGTACGCGGCGCCTCGGCGGCCGCCACGGTCATCGCGCCGAGCTGGGGCGTGCGCACGGTGGGCCGGGGCAGCGCGGCGGCGACCGCGACGGCCGGCGCGTGCGGGTCGGCGGCGAGCGCGCCGACCAGCTCGGCCAGGTCGGCCAAAAGCGCGTCGATCCGGTCGGCGTCGAACAGGTCCGGGTTGTGGACCACCTCGACGCCGACGCGGCCGTCGGACTCCACCACGTAGACGGTGATGTCGAAGGGCGAGCCGGGCTTGGGCACCGGGACCGGCACGGCGGTCAGCCCGGTCAGCGCCAGCCGGGGCGGGGCGAAGTTGAGCACGTTGAACAGCACCTGCACCAGCGGGGCGCGGGAGGTGTCCCGGCCGACGCCGAGGACCTCGACGAGGCGTTCCAACGGCGCGCCCGGGTGGGCGGTGACCTCGTGCAGCTCGGCGGCGCACCGGTCGACCAGCTCGGCGAAGGTGGCCCCGCCGGTGCGCAGCCGCACCGGGACGGTGTCGATGAAGAAGCCCACCACGTCGTCGAAGGCGGCCAGCCGGCGGTCGGCGACGATCGCCCCGACCACGTGGTCGTCGCCGCCGGTGAGCCGGCGCAGCAGCTCGCCGAAGCCGGCGAGGAGCACCGCGGCGACCGTGGTGCCGCGCCGTGCGGCCAGGGCACGGACCGCGCGGTCGGCGGGCTCCGGGAGGCGCACCGCGGCCTCGGCGCCGGCGTAGGTCTGCACCGCCGGGCGGGGCCGGTCGCGGGGCAGCTCCAGCACGGTGGGCACGCCGCGCAGGTGCTCGGCCCACCAGGTGAGGTCCGCCGCGCCCCGGCGGGCGTCGCGCCCGGCCCGCCAGACCGCGTAGTCGGCGTACGTGGCGGCCGGCGGCGGCAACGTCGGGGTGGCCCCGGTGACGGCCTCGGCGTACGCGGCGGCGAGATCGTCGTAGAGGACCGCCTCGGACCAGCCGTCGAAGACCGCGTGGTGCATCGTCATCGCCAGCACGTGCGCGTCGGCGCCGAGCCGGTAGACGGTCACCTGCCAGGGCGGCCCGGTGGCCAGGTCGAAGGCGTGCGCGGCACCGGCGGCGAGCATCCCGGCCAGCTCCGCCTCGGGGTCGGCGCCGCCGGTCAGGTCGACCACCGGCACGGCCACGTCGGTGGGCTCCTCGCAGACCGCGTACGGCACCCCGGCGGCCTGCGGGATCCGCCAGCGCAGCACGTCGTGCCGCTCGGCGACGGCCCGCAGCGCCGCGCCGAGCGCGGCGGTGTCCAGCGGGCCGCGCAGCCGGTGCGCGACGGCGATGTTGTACGGGGCGCTGGACGGCGCGAGCTGGTCGACGAACCAGAGCCGGCGCTGCGGTGGGGACAGGGTGGGCGAATTGCCGGTGGTCAGCGGCTCGGTGTCGGCCGGGGCGGCGGCGCGCAGCCGGGCGACCAGGCCGCCGAGGGTGCGTCCGGCGAGCACGTCCCGGATCTCGACGTGCCGGCCCAGCTCGGCGCGGAGCGCGGCGACCAGACGCATCGCGGCGATGGAGTTGCCGCCGGCGGCGAGGAAGTCGGTGTCCGGGCCGGGGGTCGCGCCGAGCAGCCGGGTCCAGATCCGGGTCACCGTCCCCGTCACCGGGTCGGCCGCACCGGCCAGCTCGGCGGCGGTGGCTCCGGCGGTGGCTCCGGCGGTCAGCGCGGGCGTGGCCAGGGCGCGCAACGCCGGCGGGTCCTGCTTGCCGGTGACCGGGCTGACCGGCAGCTCGTCGCGGCGCAGCAGCCGGGCGGGCAGCATCGCCGCGGTCAGCCGCGCCCGGGCGTACGCCCGGATCGTCTCGTCGCCGGGCGCCCCGGCCGGGGTGAGGACCGCGACCAGCTCGGTACCGGCCGGCCCGGGCACCGCCTCGACGGCGACCCGGTCGACGCCGGGGGCGCCGGCCAGCACCGCCTCGACCTCGCCCAGCTCGATGCGCTGGCCCCGGATCTTCACCTGCCGGTCGGTGCGTCCGAGGTAGACGATCCGCCCGTCGGCCGCCTGGCGGACCAGGTCGCCGGTGCGGTACAGCCGCTCGCCGGGCAGCCCCGAGAACGGGTCGGGGACGAACCGGTCGGCGGTCAGCCCCGGCCGGTCGAGGTAGCCGTCGGCCAGTCCGGGGCCACCGATCAGCAGCTCGCCGGTCTCCCCCGGCGGCACCGCCCGCAGTTCGGCGTCGACGACGTACGCCCGGTGGTTGGGCAGTGGCGAGCCGATCGGCACCGGGTCGGTCTCGTCGCCGCTCAGCTCGCCGGTGACCGCGAGCACGGTGGTCTCGGTGGGGCCGTAGCCGTTGAGGAAACGCCGCCCCGGCGCCCAGCGGGCGGCCAGCTCGGCGGGGACGGCTTCGCCGCCGCAGAGCATGGTACGCCAGCCCGGCACGTCGGCCGGGTCCAGCATGGACAGCACGGTCGGGGTGATGAAGCCCCAGTTCACCTCGTGCGCGGCGATGAACCGGGCGAGCCGGGCCGGGTCGGCCCGGTCGTCGGCGCCGAGCAGTTGCACCGCGCCGCCGAGCAGCAGCGGCAGGAAGAGGTCCATGGTGGCCGCGTCGAAGCCGAGCGAGGCGATGCCGAGGCTGCGCACCCCGGCGTCGGCGCCGCTGATCGTGGCGCACCCGGTGACGAACTCGACCACGTTGCGGTGGGTGGTCAGCACCCCCTTGGGGCGGCCGGTGGAGCCGGAGGTGAACAGCACGTACGCCGGGTCGCCGGGCCGGGCCGGGCAGGGCGCCAGCGGGGCCGGGCCGTCCGACTCGACCACCTCGACGCCCGGCAGGTCGGCCAGCTCGGCCGCCGCGTCACCCACCAGCAGCGACACCCCGGCGTCGGCGACGATCTCGCGTTGCCGCTCGCGGGGGCCGTCCGGCTCCAGCGGCACGTAGCAGCCGCCGGCGAGGAGCACCCCGAGCACGTCCACGACCAGCCGGGGCCGGCGCCGGCCGCACACCCCGACCCGGCTCTGCCGGCCCACGCCGCGGGCCCGCAGCGCGGCGGCCACCCCGGCCGCCCCGCCGACCAGTTCCCGGTAGGTGAGCCGGTCGTCCCACTGGCGGAGCGCGACCGCGTCGGGGCAGCGCGCGGCCCGGGCGGCGATCAGGTCGGCCAGCGTCCCGTCCGGCCAGGGCAGCTGCGGCCCGGCGACGGCGCTGATGGACACGATGTCGGTCACCCGTGCTCTCCCCGGTAGGTGGCTGGATCGGTGATCTGCAGGCGCAGCTCGCTGACGTGTCCGCGCCCGGCCGCGTCGGGCACCCAGGCGTCCGCCGGCGTGGGCAGCAGCTCGGTGACCACCACCGCCACGTCCGGGCCGGTCTTCGCGGCGGCGTCGGCCATGGCGCACAGCGACTGGGCGTACAGCGGGCCGGTCAGGTCGACGTAGCAGGGCTTGACCTCGGTGCCGACCTTGACGAACACCCGCTCGGGCAGGTCGAGGGCCGCCCGGAAGCGGCGCGCCGCGAGGTAGCGGGCGGTCTCGTCGCCGTGCCCGGCCAGCCCGCTGCCGGCCACCGTGGTCCGCCAGGTGCGCCGGGCCACCACCAGCCGGTCGATGGTGATCCTGGGCGTGTGCGGGGCCGGGTCCAGCAGCTTGAAGGTGTCCACCAGCAGCGAGCCGAGCAGGTTGGCGAAGATCTCCATCACCGGCCAGCGGGACCCGTCGGGGAAGACCGCGGTCAGCCCGTCGCCGTCGCGGACCACGGTGACGGCGGTGGCCGGGACCAGCCGGTCGACGTCGCCGCCGCGCGCGGTGTCGATGCCGAGCTGACGGTCCGCGGGGCCGGTGAGGGCGTACGTGGTGCGGGTGGTCAGCCGGGGCCAGCTCTCCGGGTAGAGCACCCGGATCCGGGCCGGTCCGAGGTCGGCGTCGAGCGCGGCCCGCAGTGCCGCCGGGTCGGGGTGGAACGGGCTGAGCACCGCGCTGTCGTAGGCGACGGTGGCCGGGTGCAGCTCGCCGAGGACGAGCAGGAACTCGCCCCGGTCGATCGCCTCGGCGGAGACGGCGCTGACCTGCAGGTCGGGGTTGTGGATCCGGGCGGACGGCCAGCCGGGCCGCTCGGCGGCGAAGAGGGCGCGGACCGGGCCGGCCAGGTCCTCGGCGCGCAGCCGCAGCTCGACGGTGCCGGCCGGCAGGTGCCGCAGCCCGAACAGCTGAGCCCACCGGTCGGTGAAGCCCGCCCCGGCGCGGGCGACGGGGCCGTCCGGGGCGATCAGCATCCCCTGGGCCAGCGACCAGATGTCGGCCAGCCGGACCGGACCGTCGGCGGCGAGCTCGTCGTGCAGGTCGGCGAGGATCTCCTCGCAGCCGGCACCGATCTCGGCGGTGAGCCAGCGGGCCGCCTGGAGGATGACGGCGAGCGGGGCGGCCAGCGCGGCCAGCACCGTGGCGCCGACGGTGACGTCCAGGTCGCGGGCGGTCTCCTCGTAGCAGACGGTGCGCCCGGCGTACATCTGGCCGCTCTGCCGGGTGGCGGGGCGGCCGGTGACCGCGGTGAACCGGGTGTTGAGCGCGGCCAGCGCGGCGGCCAGCCGGTCCGGGTCCCCGGCGGCAGTCGCCACCGCGTCCCGGGCGGCGCGGAGCCGGTCGAAGTCGGCGGCCACCGCCGCCCGCACGGCCTCCTCGCCGATCGCCGCGATCCGCTCGCCCAGCACCCGTTCCGCGTCCGGGCTGTTCGGCAGGTTCGCGTCCCAGGTCAGCTGGCCGCGTTCGACGAACCGGTCCAGCAGCAGGAACGCGTCGTCGACGGTGCGGACGTCGCCGTCGGCGCGGGCCCGCTCGGCCAGCTCGACGGCGGCGGTGCGCCCGTCGCAGGACGCCAGCAGCCGGGCCTCCACCGCCGACAGCGCGATCGGCGGGTGCAGCGGCCAGCGCAGCTGCCGGCCGTGGACGGTCAGGTGCGGTTGCAGCGCCGGGGCCCACCAGCGGCGTACCGCCAGGTCGTCGGCGAGCCGGTCGGCGTACGCGATCAGCGCCCAGGCCTCGAACCCGACGTGCCGGCGGGTGACCAGCCCGGGTCCGGGCGCCAGTCGGGTACGCGGGTCGTCCGGGTCGAAGGTGCCCCAGCAGACCGGGCCGAAGAAGCCGATCGTCTCGGCCTTGCCGCAGTAGCGCTGCCAGTAGCGCAGCAGGCTCAGCTCACGCTTGCGGCGGCGCACGTTGCGGACCGCCGGGTCGGTGCGCAGCAGCCCGTCCAGCGCGATCAGCATGTCCGGGTTCTGCCAGGTGACCGCCTCGCGCAGCAGCGGGTCGGCGGCCAGCTCGCCGGCCACCGTCGAGGAGTCGTCGAACGCCTCGCGCAGCGCCTTGTCGACGACCTCCGGGGCGACCTCCCCGGCGAGCAGCGCGTCGGCGGCGGCGGCCGCGTCGGGCGCCGCGAAGCGGTCCAGGCCGGCGGCCGGGAAGCCGGCGGTACGCAGCACCAGGTCGCGCCAGACCGACCAGCCGGTGTCGCCCAGGGGGATGCGGTGGCTCATCGGTGTGGCTCCCCGGTGGTGTCGACGATGTGCAGTCGCAGCTCGCTGAGGTACCGGCGGCCGGTGGCGTCGGGCACCCAGGCGTCGTCGGGGCCGGGCAGCATCTCGCCCACCACCAGCGGTACGCCGTCGGAATGCGTCATGGCCGCCGAGCGGACCATCGCGCAGAGCATGTTGGCGTACCCGGGGCTGGTCAGGTCCACGAAGCAGGGCTTGGTCTCGCTGCCGAGCTTGACGTAGACCTGTTCGGGCAGGCCGAGCCGGGCGCGCCAGCGGCGGACGGCGAGGAACCGGTCGCGTTCCCCGGTGGCCGGTCCCAGTCCGCTCGCTCCTGCGGTGGTGCGCCAGGTGCGGCGGGCCACCACCAGCCGGTCCAGGGTGATCCGGGGCGTGTACGGGGCCGCGGCGACCAGCTTGAACCCGTCCACCGCGTGCGCGCTGAGCAGCTCGGCGAAGACCTCGGTCAGCGACCAGCCCTGCCCGTCGGGGCCGGTGGCCACCAGCCGGTCGCCGTCGGCGGTGACGGTGAGGTCCACCGTGGGCAGCACCCGCGCCCGGTCGGCGCCGGGGGCCGCGCCGAACGCCACCTGCCGGTCGGTCGGCGCGGCGAGGGCCTCGGCGACCCGGCTGGTCCGGCGGGGCCAGTCGGCCGGGTAGAGCAGTCGCAGCCGCCGCCCGCCGACGTCGGCGGCCAGCGCCGCGCGCAGCCGCTCGGCGTCCGGATGGCCGGTGACCAGCGGCGCGGTGTCGAAGGACGCCCAGGCGGCGTGCAGCTCGCCGAGCACCACGGTGTAGTCGCCACGGGCCAGCGCGGCGCTGTCGGTGGCGCAGATCTGCAGGTCGGGGCTGTGCAGCCGGGCCAGCGGCCAGTCCGAGGGGCCGGGCGGCGGGAAGGCGGCGTCGACCCGGTCGACCAGGTCGGCGACCGCGACGGTCACCTCGGTGGTGCCGCCGGGCAGGGCGTCCAGCCCGAACAGCCCGGCCCAGCGGGCGGCGAAGTCGGCGGCGACCCGGTCCACCGGCCGCTCCCCCTCGCCCCAGAACAGCCCCTGGGCCAGGAACCACAGGTCGGCCAGGGACACCGGTGCGTCGCCCGCCCCGCCGCGCAGGTCGTCGTAGAGCTCGCGGAAGACCGCCGCGTACGCCTGCTCCAGCGCGCCGACCAACCAGCGGGCGGCGCGCAGCAGCACGTCGAGCGGGGCGGCGATCCCGTCCAGCAGCGGCCGCCCGAAGGTCACGTCGAGGTCCCGGCTGGTGTCCTCGTAGCAGAGGGTCCGGCCGGCGTACATCTGTCCGTCGCGGCGCCGCGCGGCCTGCCCGGTCAGCTCGGTGAAGGTGGCGTCGAGCGCGTCCAGGGCGGCCCGCAGCCGCACCGGCTCACCGGCGGCCGCGGCGACGGCGTCCCGGACGGCGACGAGCCGGTCCAGCCCGGCCCGGGCGCCGGCCCGCACGGCCTCGTCGCCGATCGCGTCGATCCGTTCGGCCAGCACCCGTTCGGCGTCCGGGCTGACCGGCAGGGCGGCGTCCCAGCTGATCAGCTCCCGCTCGACCAGCCGGTCGAGCAGCGCGTAGCCGTCCTCGGGACGGCGCAGCCCGGCGGCCGGGTCGCCGACCAACTGGTGGGCGGGGCGGCCGTCGGCGGCGGAGAGCAGGGCCGCCTCCACCGGGGTGAGGGTCACCGGTGGGCGGCCGGGGCGCAGCACGGTCCGGCCGCGCAGGCTCAGGTGCGCGGCGAGCAGTGGCGGCCACCACCGCCGGACGGCCAGGTCACCGGCGAGCCGGTCGGCGTACGCGGCCAGCGCCCAGGACTCGAACGGCACCCAGCGGCGTCGGGTCAGGCCGGGCCCGGGACGGACGTCGGCCACCTCGGCTCGCGTCGGGTCCAGGGTGACCCAGCAGCCGGGGCCGAAGAAGCCCACGGTCTCGTTCTTGCCGCAGTAGCGCTGCCAGTACTTCAGCAGGGCGCGTTCCCGGTCCCGGTGTTTGTTGTTGCGTCGCGGCTCCGGGCCGCCGGCGACCAGCGCGTCGAGGATGACCAGGGCGCCGCGGTTCTGCCAGGTGACCGCCTCGCGCAGCAGCGGGTCGGCGGCCAGTTCGGCGAGCCGCCGGGCGGCGGCCGCGGTGGCCTCCGCGAACTCCTTGTCGAAGCGTTCCGCGCCGGCGCCGGTGGCGATCAGCTCGTCGGCGGCCGCGGCGGCCGACGGCGCGGCGAACAGGGTCAGCCCGTCGGCGGGGAAGCCGGTGGTGCGCAGCACCGCGTCCCGCCACACCGACCAGCCGGTCTCCCCCAGCGGCACCTGGTGCGCCCCGGTCGACCCGGCACCCTCCGCACCGGCAGCGCCGGACGCGGCAGGCCTCGACGCGGCAGGGCCGGACGCGGCAGGGCTCGACGCGGGAGCTCCGGACCGGGCGGCGGCCGAAGCGGCGGCGGGCGAAGCGGCGGCGGGCGAAGCGGCGGCGGGCGAAGCGGCGGCGGGCGGCGCGGCGACGGCCCCGGCCAGGTCGGCGCGAATCGCGGCGAGCAGCTCGGACAGCCGGTCGGTGAGGAAGAAGTGCCCGCCGTCGATCTCGTGCAGGGTGAACCCGGCGGCGGTGTGCCCGGCCCAGGCGGCGCTCTGCTCCCGGCTGACCGCCCGGTCGTGCCGGCCGCTGAACGCGACGAGCGGCACCGGCAGCGGCTCGCCGGGGACGTACCGGTAGCTGTCCACCCGGCCGAAGTCGGCGCGCAGCAGCGGCAGGAGCAGTTGCACCAGCTCGGGGTGTTCCAGCAGCTCGGCGGGGAGCCCGCCGCCGGCGCCGAGGCGGCGCAGCAGCTCGTCGTCGTCCACCCGGGACAGCCCGTCGAAGAGGCTCGGGGCGGTGACGTGCGGCGCCCGCGCGCCACCCACGTAGAGCCGCAGCGGCAGCGGACGGCCGGTACGGCGCAGCTCGCGGACCACCTCGAAGCCGACCCGGCCGCCCATCGAGTGGCCGTAGATCGCGTACGGGCGGTCGGCCCGACCGGCGATGGCGGCGGCGACGTCGGGCACGGTGAACCGGGGGTCCTCGCTGATCCGGTTCTCCCGGCCGGGCAGCTGCACCGCCAGCACCTCGACGTCCGGGCCGATCCCCTCCGGCCAGCGCCGGAAGGCGCTCGCACCGGCCCCGGCGTAGGGCAGGCAGAACAGTTGCACCGGCGCCTGGGGTCGGCTTCCGGACGAGACGAACCAGTTCACCGCGCGCCTTTCTGAACAGGGTCGATCCAGTACCGCCGGCGCTGGAACGGGTAGCCGGGCAGTCCGGTGCGGCGGACGCCCTCGTCCGGGTGCAGCGCGGCCCAGTCGACGTCGCGGCCGGCGACCCAGTCGGCGGCGAGGTCCCGCAGCCGGCCGGCCGGGCCGGCGATCCGGCTGTCGGCGTGCAGCAGCTCGTCCAGCGCGGCGATCGCGCCGGCCGGGTCGGTGGCGACCACCGCCGCCCGGCAGTCGAAGGCCCGCCGACCCAGCGCCAGGGTGGCGGCCACCTCGGGCAGCGCCGGCGTCGCGCCGGCCAGGTGGGCCCGCAGCCGGGTGCGCGCGGCGCGCACCGCCCCGGGGGTGCGCGCCGCGACCGGCAGCCGGTGCGCGGCACCCTCGGGCGCCTCGACCGGCTCGACCGGCGGGGGCTGCTCGACCACCCCGTGCGCGTTGG
>NZ_JAGPYL010000122.1:0-19052 GCF_018070095.1 Micromonospora sp. U56 | reverse complement strand
CCTCCGGGGTCGACCGCCCCGCCGGCACCGCCCAGCCGACGGCGGACGCCGAGGCCGTCCGGGCGGCCGGACGCCGCTGCTGGCCGGCGACCACCGAGGCGACCAGCGTGAGCACCGCGCCGGCCAGGACGGGCCAGCGCAGCCCCGGCCCACCGGGCAGCAGCAGATCCAGCAGCAGTCCCCCGCCGAGCTGGCCGGCGACCAACGCCAGACCGGTCCGCAGCACGCCCAGCGCCCGCACGCCGACCAGCAGGCTGGCCACGATGCCGACCCCGAGCAGTCCGCCGGTGTACAGGTACCAGGCGGGTGGCCAGTCGGGCCGGGCCACGGTGAACGCGCCGGCGAGTGCCGCGACGGCCAGCACGGCCGGCGTGCTGACGGCGAAGTTGACCGCGGTGCTGGCCGCGGCGGTGCCCGCCGCGGCCACCCGGCCGTTAAGCGCGGCCTGCCCGGCGACCGCCCGCCCGCCCACCACGGCGTGCCGGACCAGGCCGACGGCCAGCTCGCCCAGGGGCTGACCCAGCTGGGCGAGCCCCACGGCCGCCGTGCCGAGCAGGGCGCCGGCCACCCGGGACGGGGTGAGCGCGAGCCGACCCACCGGGGCGAGCCCGGCCCGGTCCACCGCCAGGCCGCCGAGACTGCCCCCGGCGACCTGGGCGATGGTGAAGACGGCCACCCCGAGCACCGGCACGACGTACGTGCCGATCACGATGATCGCCGCCCCGCCGAGCCCACCCAGGTAGCACCACCAGGGCAGCCGGGACCGGCGCAGCGTGACGAGCCCGGTCCGCATCGACGGCAGCACCAGCAACCCGACCACGATCAGCAGCGTGCCGCCGGCGTTGTTGACCACCGCCCCGAGCACCGGACTGCCCACCCGATCGCCCAGCTCGGCATTCGCCGCCCCCTGCGCGGCCGACGCCACCCCGCCGAGCACCACCAGGGCCAGCGCGGCCGTCGGCGGCAGTGACCTCACAGCCGACAGGCGTGGATGTTGGTGACCAGGATGGCGCGGGCGCCCAGCTCGTACAGCTCGTCCATGATCCGGTGCACGTCGTCGCGGAGCACCATCGCCTGCACCGCGACCCAGCCCTCCCGGTGCAGCGGAGACACGGTCGGCGACTCGATGCCCGGGGTCAGCGAGCTGGCCCGGTCCAGCAGGCCGGCCGGCACGTCGTAGGCGAGCATGACGTAGCGGCGGGCGACCAGCACCCCGTGCAGGCGGCGCAGCAACTGCTCGGCCTGCGGGTGGGTCGGGGCGCCGGTGCGGCGGACCAGCACCGCCGAGGAGCGCAGCAACGGGTCGCCGAAGACCACCAGGCCGGCCTGGCGCAGGGTCGCCCCGGTCTCCACCACGTCGGCGACCACGTCGGCGACGCCGAGCCGGATGGCGTTCTCCACCGCCCCGTCCAGCCGGATCACGTCGGCCTTGACCCCCAGCTCGCCGAGGTACCGATCGACCAGCCCCGGGTACGCGGTGGCGATCCGGTGCCCGCCCAGCTCCTGCACGGAGTGGACGTCCTCCGGGCGGGCGGCGAAGCGGAAGGTGGCCCGGGCGAAGGCCAGGTCCATCACCTCCTCGGCCGGCGCGCCGGAGTCGATCAGCAGGTCGCGGCCGGTGATCCCGACGTCGAGGTCACCGGAGCCGACGTAGGTGGCGATGTCCTTGGGACGCAGGTAGAAAAACTCGATGTCGTTGGCCTCGTCCCGACTGACGAGGTCCTTGGGGTCGGTGCGCTGGCGGTAGCCCGCCTCGCGCAGCATCTCGGCGGCCTTCTCGGCCAGGGCGCCCTTGTTCGGTACGGCGACACGCAGCATGACGGAGTGCTCCTTCGATCGAATGTGATCAACGACGGGGCGCACTCAGAGATGTCGGTAGACGTCCTTGAGCTCGAGACCGCTGGCGAGCATCAGCACCTGGACCTGGTAGAGCAGTTGGGAGATCTCCTCGGCGGTCCGCTCCGGCCCCTCGTGCTCGGCGGCCATCCACGACTCGGCCGCCTCCTCGACGACCTTCTTGCCGATGAAGTGCACGCCCTTCTCCAGGGCGGCGACCGTGCCCGAGCCCGGGGTGCCGGCCGCGGCCTTGGCCTGCAGCTCGGCGAACAACTCCTCGAACGTCTTCACGGGATCCGATTCTTCCAGTCACCGGGCGACACCTCGCGCACCGGGTCCGGCCGCGTCAAGTTCCGGGCAGATCCACTCCGAAACGCCGAGGTGGCGGTGTCCGGATGCTTCGGACACCGCCACCTCGGCGGAACGGAGTCGATCACGCCCGGGAGCGGGCGACGCGCGGACCAGGCCGAGGCCCGGGCGGGGTCAGCGGCCGAAGCCGACCCGGTGGCCGTTGGCCGCGGCCACGTCCCGGATGGCCAGCGCGGCGTCGAGGGCCGCCACGGTGGCCGCCCACCCCTTGTCCTCCGCCGAGCCGGGCAGCCCGGCCCGGTCGCGGGCCTGCTCGATCGTCTCCACGGTGAGCACCCCGTGCGCCACCGGCTTCCCCTCGTCGAGGGCGACGCGGGTCAGGCCGTCGGTCACCGACCGGCAGACGTAGTCGAAGTGTGCGGTGGCGCCCCGGACCACCACGCCGAGGGCGACCACCACGTCGCAACGCCGGGCCAGGGCCTGGGCCACCACCGACAGCTCCACCGAGCCGGCCACCCGGGCGACCACCGACCGGGCGCCGCACGCCTCGGCCGCCGCCACCGCCCGGTCGAGCATGTGGTCGGTCAGGTCGGCGTGCCAGCGCGCGGCCACCACGCCCACGGTCAGCCCGGCGGCGTCCACCGTGGTCACCCCGGGCTCGCCGAATCCCGCCATGTCTATGCTCCGATCTCGTCGCCGGGGACCGGGCGGCCCATCGGGGCCTCGGTCACCTCGTCCAGTTCGTCCAGCAGGTGCCCCATCCGGTCCCGCTTGGTCCGCAGGTACCGCACGTTCTCCGGGTGCGGCCGGATCGGCAGCCCCTCGCGGCCGGTGATGGTCAGGCCGTACCCCTCCAGCCCGGCCCGCTTGGCCGGGTTGTTGGTCAGCAGCCGCATCGAGCGCACACCCAGGTCGTAGAGGATCTGCGCGCCGGTGCCGTAGTCGCGGGCGTCGGCGGGCAGCCCCAGGTCGAGGTTGGCGTCCACGGTGTCCCGGCCCAGGTCCTGGAGCTGGTACGCCTGGAGCTTGTGCAGCAGCCCGATGCCGCGCCCCTCGTGCCCGCGCACGTAGAGCACCACGCCCCGCCCCTCGCGGGCGACCCGGGCCAGGGACGCCTGCAGCTGCGGGCCGCAGTCGCAGCGCAGCGAGCCGAAGACGTCCCCGGTCAGGCACTCCGAGTGCACCCGCACCAGCACGTCCTGCCCGTCGCCGATCTCCCCGTAGACCAGGGCGACGTGCTCGGCCGGGTCGTGCTCGGCGCGGTAGCCCAGCGCCCGGAACACCCCGTACGGGGTGGGCATCCGGGCGTCGGCGACCTGCTCCACCTGCTTCTCGTGCCGCCGCCGGTACGCCACCAGGTCGGCGATGGTCACCAGGGTCAGGGCGTGCTCGGCGCAGAACTTCTCCAGGTCGGGCACCCGCATCATGGTGCCGTCGTCGTTGACCAGCTCGCAGAGCACGCCGGCGGGACGCAGCCCGGCCAGCCGGGTCAGGTCGACGGCCGCCTCGGTGTGCCCGGGGCGGCGCAGCACCCCGCCCTCGCGGGCGCGCAGCGGCACCACGTGCCCGGGGCGGGACAGGTCGGTCGGGTCGGTGCCCGGGTCGGCCAGCAGCCGGATGGTGTGCGACCGGTCGGCGGCCGAGATGCCGGTGCCGATCCCCTCCCGGGCGTCCACGGTCACCGTGTAGGCGGTGCCGCGCCGGTCCTGGTTGGTGTGGTGCATCGGCGGCAGGTCCAGCCGGTCGCACTCCGACTCGGTCAGCGACACGCAGATGTAGCCGGACGTCCAGCGGACCATGAACGCGACCAGCTCCGGCGTGGCCAGTTCGGCGGCGAAGATCAGGTCGCCCTCGTTCTCCCGGGACTCGTCGTCGACCACGACGACCGGCCGGCCGGCGGCGATGTCCGCCACCGCCTGCTCGATGCTGGCGAACGCGCTCATGCCGGCACCCCACTTCGTCGAACGGTCCGCGCCCCGGCCGCGCCGGCAGCCGGGCTGTACCTGATGATTCGCTCGCTGCGCTCACTCATGCGACAGCCTCCGAGTAGGTGGACGGGATCGGCGGGGCGGCCGACCGGGCGGCCCGCGAGGTCCGCCACCAGGCGGCGAGACCCCAGACGCAGAACGCGCCGTAGAACAGGTACATGGCCGCCGACGGGTAGAAGCCGCCGCGCAGCAGCAGCGGCACGCCGACGGCGTCGACGGCGATCCAGATCAGCCAGAACTCGACCCAGCCGCGGGCCATGCCGTACGTGGCGAGCAGGCTGCCGGTCAGGATCCAGGCGTCCGGCAGCGGGCCCCAGGAACCGAGCGCGGCGAGCACCGGGTATGCGGCGGCGGTGCCGACGGCGGCGGCCAGCAGCAGGCCGAGCCGCTCCCGGCCGGTGGCCCAGCGCGGGCTGACCGCCGGCCGGTCGTCGCCCTGCCGGCGGTTGCGCGACCAGCGCCACCAGCCGTAGACGCTCACCGAGAAGAAGAAGACCTGCCGGCCGGCCTGGCCGTAGAGGTCGTGCGCCTGCGGGGTGGCGAAGACACCGCCGAGGAAGACGGTGAACAGCAGCGCGTTGCCGATCATGCCGACCGGCCAGGCCCAGACCAGCCGGCGCAGCCCGAGCAGCGCGGAGGCCAGCCCGAAGACGTTGCCGACGATCTCGCGGACCAGCACCGGCGAGCCGGCGATCTCGAGCTGGGCCTCGAGCAGCCAGTTGAGCGGGCCCATCAGCGCCCACCCCCCGCGGGCGCGCCGGGCAGGCCGCCGCCGGCGAGACGGTCGCCGAGCAGGCGCTCGACGTACTTGGCCAGCACGTCGACCTCCAGGTTGACCGGGTCGCCGACGCCCTTGCCGCCGAGCGTGGTCAGCTTCAGCGTGGTGGGGATCAGCCCGACGGCGAACCAGTCGTCGCCGACCGCGGCCACGGTCAGCGAGACGCCGTCGATGGTGATCGAGCCCTTCTCCACCACGTACCGGGCGAGGTCGGCGGGGAGCCGGAAGCGGACCGTCTCCCACTGCGCGGCAGGCTCCCGGGCGACGATCTCGCCCACCCCGTCGACGTGGCCCTGCACGATGTGCCCGCCGAGCCGGCTGTTCAGCGCGGCGGCCCGCTCCAGGTTGACCGGGTCGCCCACCCGCAGCGCGCCGAGCGCGGAGCGGCGCAGCGTCTCCCCCATCACGTCGGCGGTGAAGACGCCGTCGGAGACGTCGACGACCGTGAGACAGACGCCGTTGACCGCGATGGAGTCGCCGTGCCGGGCGTCGGAGGTGACCAGCGGGCCGCGGACGGCGACCAGCGCGGAGTCACCCCCGGTGTCCGTGACGCGGACGACCTCGCCCAACTCCTCGACGATGCCGGTGAACATGTCAAGCCTCCGTTACCTTCGGGTGCGCTGCGGTGGGCGCATGTCTGGTAGTCCCGCCTTGCGGTGGGACGGTCCCGGTCTGACCCGCCGAGGCGGTGCCGGGTTGACGCTTCACGGCCACCAGCCCCGCGAGCGGGGTCCTATGGTCGGCTCCACGTCCAGCTACCGGGCCACTCCCGGCAGTTGTCTTCGCTGCAAGTGCGGCGAGGTTCCGTGCGGCATTCACATCCCGGTCGAGGACCAGGGAACATGTGGTGCAGGTGTAGATGCGCTCGGACAGGGCCAGCTTGGCTTTCACCGCGCCGCAGTCCGAACACGTCTTCGAGGATGGGTACCAGCGGTCGGCAACAAGGAGCCGACCGCCGCTCCACTGCGTCTTGTACCCCAGTTGTCGGCGCAGTTCGGCGAAACCGGCGTCAGCGATGTGCCGGGCCAGCCGCCGGTTACGCAACATCCCGGCCACGTTGAGGTCCTCGACGACGACAGTGGGGTGCTCGCGGGTCAGCCGCGTGGTCAGCTTGTGCAAGCCGTCACGGCGCAGGTTCGCCACCCGGCCGTGCGCCCTGACCAACTGGGCTCGGGCGCGCTGCCATCGTTTCGATGGGCGTTGCCCGGTGCGCCGGTCCGGGCCACATCGGCGGGACAGCCGCCGGCCGAGCACGCGAAGCCGGCGCTGCGCCTCGGACAGGTGACGTGGATTCGGCACGAGTTCCCCAGTGGAAAGCACCGCGAGGTGCTTGATCCCGACGTCCACGCCCACCACCGAGCCCGGTCGCGACGAGATGCGCTGGGCCCGCTCAACCTCCACGCAGAACGACACATGCCAGCGGCCGCCATCACGCCGTACGGTCGCGGACAAGATTCGCGCCGTGCCGGCCTCGACCCGGCGCGCCAGCTTCCGAGCGGACTCGTGCAGTTTCAGGCGGCCAAGCCGCGGCAGGACGACATGCCTGCGGTCCGGCTCAACCCGGATCGCACCGGTGGTGAACCGCACACTCGGCGTCGTTCCGCGCCGCGACTTGAAGCGCGGGAACCCGACCGCCCGCCCGATCCGCTCACCCGTGCGTGCGTCAGCCCAGTTCTTCAACCCGCGGGCCAGGACGTCCAGGCCGGTGTTGAACGCCTCCTTCGAGCACTCGCGCCACCAGAGCGCGACTTCGCTCTTCGCGGCGTTCCACGCCTTACGCAGCGCGGACAGCGACCACGACAGAGCCGGGGTGAGCTGATCGTCGGGTACGCCGTAGCTGCGCTCGGCGGCCCGCTGAGCCACCACCGCCTTGACGCGGGCAAGTGCCCAGTTGTGCGCGACTCGGGCCGCTCCAGCGTGCGCGAGTACGGCCCGTTCCTGCGCCGGGGTGAGATCGAGAGCGAACCGGTACGCCTGGATCGTCTTCACGCCGAGCCCTCCCCCGTTACCGCCTGAACAGCTCGCCTGGCCCGACATGCTGCCGCCCGGCGCTGGCCCGTCGCCCCCAGCGCCACCTCGGCGAATCCACCGTCGAGGCGGGCGAACCGGCCACGGTGCGCCACCACGATCGCTCGGCATGACATCAGCCAATACCCCTATTCCTGGGCAGCGCGGTGATCCGCAGGTCGGGACCGATCTGCGTAACGTCGGTGATCTCCAGGTCGATGGCATCGGCGATGGTCGTCACGCCGGCGTCGACCAGCGCGGTCCGGCCCGCGCCGAGCAGCTTCGGTGCGACGTACCCGACGACCTTGTCGACCAGGCCGGCGGCGAGGAACGCGCCGGCCAGCCGGGGGCCGCCCTCCAGCAGCGCGGCCCGCACGCCGCGGTGGTGCAGCTCCGCCAGCAGCGCCGGCAGGTCGACCCGGCCGTCCGGGCCGGCCCCGACCTCCGCCGCGGTGGCGACCCACGTCCGGGCGGCGCCGTCGTGGACCCGGGCCCCGGCGGGGGTACGCCCGGAACTGTCCACCACCACCCGCAGCGGCTGCCGGATGGCCAGGGTGCCGTCGCGCAGGTTGCGGGCGGTGAGCCGGGGGTCGTCGGCGAGCACGGTGCCCACCCCGGCGAGCACCGCGTCGACCGTGCCGCGCAGCGCGTGCACGTCGATGCGGGCCGCCTCGGAGGTGATCCACATGCTGGTGCCGTCGGCCGCCGCCGACCGGCCGTCGAGCGTCGCGGCGAACTTCCAGATGACGTACGGCCAGCCGCGGCGCATCGCGGTCAGCCAGGCGATGTTGCCGGTCTCGGCCTCCTGCGCGCGTACCCCGAGCTCGACCTGGATGCCGGCGGCGCGCAGGGTGGCGGCGCCGCCGGTGGCGACCGGGTTGGGGTCGGGCACGGCGATCACCACCCGGGCCACGCCGGCCTGGACCAGCGCGAGGCTGCAGGGGCCGGTGCGGCCGGTGTGGTCGCAGGGTTCGAGGGTGACCACCGCGGTGCCGCCGCGGGCGCGCTCGCCGGCCTGGGCGAGCGCGACGATCTCGGCGTGCGGTCCGCCCGCGTACGCGTGGAATCCCTCCCCGACGACCGTGCCGTCCGGATCGAGCAGGACGCAGCCGACGACCGGGTTGGGGCTGGTGGTGCCGAGGCCACGGGCCGCCAGCGTGACGGCGCGACGCATCGCGTCGTCGACGGAGACGCCGGCCATGCCTTCTGCCCTCTCACTCGCCGGGCCGCGCGCGGGCGGTACGGGAGGAGCCGCGGGCAGGCGGCGGCGGCTCCGGGAACGGCACGGCCGCCCCCGGGGAGCCCACGCGATGGCTGGATGCAGCGACCCACGCAGGCCCGCCCCGTCCCGCGCGCTGTCTCCCATCCGGACTTTCTGGGTGCGGAACGTTCCCCGCTCCCAACCGTCGGCCCCGGATTCTCACCAGGTCCACCGGGCGGCCTGAGCCGTCCGGGTCGCGGGCTTACCACGGTCGGACCGTGGATCACCGCCGGTTCGGAATTTCACCGAGCCCCGCCAGCGCGTGGTGGGTACATGGGAAGTCTTACACGTTCCACCGGCCGGTACGCCACTGCACGCGGGCTACCTCACACCCCATCGGCGCGCCGCCGGTCCACCGCCACGTACGAACCGGGCTGGCTCTTGGCGACGGTTTTCATCTCCGAGGCGACCGCGATCGCGGAGACCGGGTCGGTGAAGCGCTTCCGGGCGTCGGAGAGGGAGACCCCGATGGAGAGGGTGACCAGGTGCGCCTTGCGCACGTTGCCCCGGCGGTCCTTCAGCTCGACGTAGCCGCGCTCGGCGTCGGCCGGGTCGTAGAGCTTGTCGGCGGCCTTCTCGAAGTCCTCCACCGCGCGGAAGGTCAACGGCCGGACCTGTTCCGGGGTGCAGACGACGACGAAGTCGTCGCCGCCGACGTGGCCCAGGAAGGCCGGCGGCAGCCCGATCGAGACCACCGCCCGGTGCAGGCTGCGGGCCAGCGCGGAGATGAACTCGTCGCCGCGGACGAAGCCGTACCGGTCGTTGACGCTCTTGAACCGGTCGATGTCGATGTAGCCGACGGCGTAGTCGACGCCGCTGCGGACCCGGTCGCTGATCTCCCGGCGGATCCGGCTGTTGCCCGGCAGCCCGGTGAGCGGGGACACCTCCCGGAACTCCTTGTTGCGGCGCAGCGTGGAGCTGACCCGGGCCACCAGCTCGGCGGTGTCGAAGGGCTTGACCAGGTAGTCGTCGGCGCCGGCGCTGAGGCCGTGCACCTTGTCCACGGTCATCCCCTTGGCGGTCAACATGATCACCGGCAGGGCGGAGGTCATCGGGTCGGCGCGCAGCCGGCGGGTCAGCTCCAACCCGTCGATCCGGGGCATCATCAGGTCCACCACGGCCAGGTCGGGCCGGTGCCGCTCGATCATCTCGAGCGCCTCCTGGCCGTCGCCGGCGTGGAGCACCTCGAAGCCGTGCAGCCGCAGGTTGAACTCGACGAAGCGGGCGATGTCCTCGTCGTCGTCGACGACCAGGATGACGTCGGGTCGGTCGCCGGCCGGGTCCACGTCAGGCTCCGGGAGCCGCGCGCTCCGCGAGCCCCCGCAGGCGGCGCACCGCCTCGGCCGGGTCGGCCGCCCCGTAGACGGCGGTGCCGGCGACGAAGGCGTCCGCGCCGGCCGCCGCGGCCTGCTCGATGGTGTCGGCGGCGATCCCGCCGTCGACCTCGATGCGCAGCTCCAGGTGGCCGGTGTCGACGTGCCGGCGGGCCGCGCGGACCTTGTCCAGCAGCTGCGGGATGAACCGCTGCCCGCCGAAGCCGGCCTTGATCGTCATGATCAGCAGGGTGTCGAAACTGGGCAGCAGCTCCAGGTACGGCTCGATCGGGGTGTCCCGGTCGATGGCCAGCCCGGCCTTGGCGCCGGCCGAGCGGAGGTCCTTGGCCAGCGCGACCGGGTCGTCGCAGGCCTCGGCGTGGAAGGTGACGTTGTACGCGCCGGCGTCGGCGTAGCCGGGGGCCCACCGACGTGGGTCCTCGATCATGAGGTGCACGTCGAACGGGATCCGGGTCACCGCGCGCAGGCTCTGCACCACGGGCAGGCCGATGGTCAGGTTGGGCACGAAGTGGTTGTCCATCACGTCGACGTGCAGCCAGTCCGCGGCGTTCTCCACGGCACGGACCTCGTCGGCGAGGCGGGCGAAATCGGCGGCGAGGATGCTGGGCGCGACGATCGGCGGCGGTACGGTCACGGGGTCAGTGTACGAATGCGGCCACCCGCCGCGGGCATCGCGGCCCCACGGGAACGCCCTGTGACCCAGGAGTGACCGCTGGTGCAAGATTGGGCTCCACGGAACGCAAAACCGGACGGACGGCCGGCCGCGACTGGCCGCCCGACGGAAAGGCGGCAACACTCCATCAGAGACGGTCAGCCGTGCTGCGCGTCCCGCGGAACCGCAACTCCGCGCGGGCCGCAACGACCGGCCGTCATTTCCCGGAAAGGGCGGACGATGCGACGGTGGCTCGTGGCGCTGGCGCTGGCCGGTGCGGCGACGATGGCGATGAGCGGCTGCGTCCCGCAGCACCGGCCCGACGGCGACCTGGCCGACGACTGGCCGGACCTGCCCGCACCGCGGATGTTCGTGCCCGCCACGGACGCCTGCCTGCCCCGGATCACGGCGGTGGTCCAGGCGGGCACGTACGACACGGTGGACTGCGCCCGCAGCCACCTGGCCGAGGCGATCCACGTCGGGACCTTCACCGGCGACGCGGCGGCCGGGCCGCGCCCCGAGCCGGGCTCCCCGGCGCTGCGCCCCGCCCGCGCCGAGTGCGACCAGCGGGCCCGCGAGGTGCTCGGGGGCGACTGGCACTCGGCCCGGCTCACCATGAACATCGCGCTGCCCTCCGTGCCGGCGTGGAACGGCGGCGCCCGCTGGTTCCGCTGCGACCTGAGCGAGACCGACAGCATCGACAACACCCGCCCGGTCAACCGCACCGGCAGCCTGCGCGGCGCGATGATCGGCGACAACCCGCTCACCCACCGCTGCTTCGACCCCAAGCTGATCGGCGACAACCTCAACTACATGGCGCCGGTGCTCTGCTCCGAGCCGCACCGGGCCGAGTTCGTCGGGGTCTACCTCGAACGGGACCTGACCTGGGCGGAGTTCGGCCGGGCCAACCAGGAGGTGCACCGGCGCTGCATGGCACTGATCGCCAACTTCGCCGCCGTGCCGAACAACTCCGACCTGCCGTACCGGGCCGGGTCGATCTTCTACCCGCCGTCGCAGCGGGAGTGGGAGGAGGGCGACCGCGGCATCCGCTGCTTTCTCTGGAGCGACGACCGGAAGCTGACCCGCTCGATGCGCGGCGCCGGCCCGAAGGGACTACCCGCCATCTGAGGCCCGGTGCCGTAGGCTGCCGCACCGTGACACCCGCTCGGCGGGCGCCACGGTCACGGTCGGCGAAAGGTCGGGTGCGATGCGGCGGTGGTGGACGGCGCTCGCCGTGGGCGGCGCGGCGTTGCTGGCGCTGGCCGGGTGCGGCGCCCCCGCCGGGGTGGACGCGGACCTCGCCGACGACTGGCCGGCTCTCGCCGCGCCGCAGGGCTTCGTCCCCGCCGCCGGGGTCTGCCACGCCGGGGTGCAGGACGTCGGCTACCTCAGCGGCTACCACCCGGTCGACTGCGACCGGTCACACCGGGCCGAGACGATGCACGTGGGCACCGTCACCGGCGCCGACGCCCGGCGCGCCACTCCCCCGGCCGGCGGCACCGGCGCGATGCTCGCCGCCCGCGCCGAGTGTGACCGGGAGGTCCGGCGGGCGGTGGGCGCCGACTGGCGCTCCGGCCGGCTCGGCCTCGCCGTCGTCTTCCCCGCACCGGCGGCCTGGACGGGTGGGGCCCGCTGGTTCCGCTGCGACCTGACCGAGGTCGAGAGCGTCGACGAAGCGCGGGCCACCCCCCGCACCGGCAGCCTGAAGGGCGCCCTGACCCGCGACACCGACCTGCGGCTGCGCTGCTTCGAACCGAAGGTCGACGGCGGCGACGTCGAGGCGATGAAGCCGGTCTCCTGCACCGCCCGGCACCACGCCGAGTTCGTCGGCGTCTGGCCGGCCACCGGCCTCAGCTACGCCCAGGTCACCAAGGGCGACGGACGAATCCACAAGGGATGCCTCGGCGTGCTGGCGAAGTACACCGGGGTGCCGAACGACGGCAACCTGCGGTTCCGCGCCGGCTCGATCTTCTACCACCCGCTGGAGCGGGAGTGGCGCGACGGCAACCGCGGGGTGCAGTGCTTCGTGTGGGTCAGCGACCGCACCCTGACCCGCTCGCTCAAGGGCGTCGGCACCCGGGGCCTACCCGTCCGCTGAGCCGGCGGCGGGGCGGCCCTGCCATGCTCCACCCCGCCCCCGTACCGCTGCGCTTGCCCGCCGCTCAGCCGCGGCGCAGCACCGCCAGGAACATCGCGTCCGTGCCGTGCCGGTGCGGCCAGAGCTGCACCGTCGGGCCGTCGCCCAGCCCGGGCATGCCGGCCGGCAGCAGCGTACGGGCGTCGACGAAGTCCGCCGGCACCTCGGCGCGCCGGGCCGCCTCGGTCACCGTCACGTGCGTCTCCACCACGTGCGGGGAGCAGGTGACGTACGCGACCAGGCCGCCGGGACGGGCCGCGCGCAGGGCCGCGGTGAGCAGTTCGCGCTGCAACCGGGTCAGCGGCGGCAGGTCCGACGGCTGACGCCGCCAGCGCGACTCCGGCCGGCGGCGCAGCGAGCCCAGGCCGGTGCACGGGGCGTCCACCAGCACCCGGTCGAAATGCCCCTCGGGCAGCTCCGGGTCCGCGCCGACCGTGCGGCCGTCGGTGTGCAGCACGCTCACCGGCAGGCCCCGGGTGGCCTGCTCGACCAGCCGGGCGCGGTGCTCGGAGACCTCCACGGCGGTCAGCCGGGCGCCCCGCTGCGCGGCGAGCGCGCCGAGCAGGCCGGACTTGCCGCCGGGGCCGGCGCACAGGTCGAGCCAGTGCCCGTCCGGGCCGTCCAGCGGCGCGACGGCCAGCGCGTTCGCCACCAGCTGCGAACCCTCGTCCTGCACGTGCGCGCGCCCCTGCGCCAGCGCCGGCAGGTCACCCGGCGCGCCGCCGGAGAGGTACACCGCGTACGGCGAGAAGGCGCCGGGCGCGCCGCCCACCTCGTCGGCCAGCTCCACCGGGTCGGCCAGGCCGGGCCGGGCGCACAGGTGCACCGGAGGTCGCTCGTTGTCCTCGATCAGCAGGCGGGCGGTCTCCCCGAGGTCCCCGCCGAGCGCCTCGGCGAAGGCCCGCACGATCCACTGCGGATGGCTGTACGCCAGCGCCAGGTGACCGACCGGGTCGGTCTCCATCGGCGGGGCGAGCTTGGCCACCCAGGCGTCGGCGTCCCGGCCGGCGATCTCCCGCAGCACCGCGTTGGCGAAGCCGGCGGCGCCCGGCACGACCGAGCGGACCAGGTCGACGGTCGAGGAGACCGCCGCGTGCGCCGGCACCCGGGTGTGCAGCAGCTGGTACGCCCCGAGCCGCAGGGCGTCGCGGGCCGGCGGGTCGATCCGCTCGACCTCCCGCCCGGCGGCGTCGGCGATGATCGCGTCCAGGGTGCCGGTGTGCCGCAGCGTGCCGTAGGTCAGCTCGGTGGCGAAGGCGGCGTCCCGGCCGACCAGCCCCTCCTCGCGCAGGATCGACGGGAGCACCAGGTTGGCGTACGCGTCGTCCCGGTGCACCGCCGCGACGGCCTGGTAGGCGGCGTACCGGGGCAGGTCGACGGCCGGGCGGGCGGGACGGCCGCCGCGCCGGTCGAACCCGGGACGGCCACCACCGGGGCGGTCGCCGCGGTAACCGCCGCCGGTCGGGCGGTCGCCGCGGTAACCGCCGGTCGGGCGGTCGCCGCGCGGCGCGTCCGAGCGGCGAGGCGCGGACCGGTCGAACCGGTCACCGCGGGGGCCGTCGGCGCGACCGGCGGACCGGTCGCCGCGGGGATTGTCGGAACGGGAGCTGTCGGGACGGTCCGAGGGGGTGCTCACGCGAGCACCTCGCCGGCGCCGACCCGGACGCCGCGCGCCCAGTCGGTCGCCGGCATGGCCTTCTTGCCCGCCGCGCGCACCTCACCGAGCTGCACCGGCACGGTCGCGGTGCCGGCCAGCACCCGGGACTTCTCCACCAGCAGCTCTCCCGGCTTCAACTCGGGGCCGTTGCCGACCGGGGTCACCGGGCCGAGCTTGACCCGGTCGCCGCGGAAGGTCGTCCACGGCCCGGGGGCCGGCGTGCAGGCCCGGATCCGCCGGTCGACGGCGAAGGCGGGATCGGTCCAGCGCACCCGGGCGTCCTCCACGGTCAGTTTCGGAGCCAGGGACACCCCGTCGGCCGGCTGCGGCTCGGCCCGGGCCGTCCCGGCGTCGATCGCGTCGAGGACGGCCACCAGCAGGCCCGCGCCGGACTGCGCGAGGCGCTCCAGCAGGTCGCCGGAGGTGTCGGTCGGCCGGATCTCGTCGGTGAGCGTGCCGTAGACCGGGCCGGTGTCCAGGCCCTGTTCGAGCTGGAAGACGCTCGCGCCGGTCAGCTCGTCGCCGTGCAGCACGGCCTGCTGCACCGGGGCCGCGCCACGCCAGGCGGGCAGCAGCGAGAAGTGCAGGTTGATCCAGCCGTGCCGGGGGATCTCCAGGGCCACCGGCGGCACCAGCGCGCCGTACGCGACCACGGGCACGCAGTCCGGCGCCAGCTCGCGCAGCCGGTCGAGGAACTCCGGCTCACGGGGCTTCGCCGGGGTCAGCACCTCGATCCCGCGCTCGTCGGCCCAGGCGCCGACCGGCGAGCGGACCAGGCCGCGACCGCGCCCGGCCGGGGCGTCGGGGCGGGTGACCACGGCCAGCAGCTCGTGCCCGGAGGCGGCGACGGCATCCAGGGCGGGAACGGCGACGGCCGGCGTGCCGGCGAAGATCAGACGCATCCGCCTCACCGCCCCAGACCGAATGGGCTGCCGGCGGCGTGCGGGTTGAGCTTGACCGTGGGCGGGGCGGCCGGGTCGTACCACTCGGCCTGGCGGATGGCCTTCATGGCCTCCTTGCGCCCGGCCGGGTCCAGCCGGTCGACGAAGAGCACCCCGTCGAGGTGGTCGGTCTCGTGCTGCACGCAGCGGGCCATCAGCCCGGTGCCGACGATCTGCATCGGGTCGCCGTAGCCGTTGAAGCCCTTGGCGATGACGTTCTGCCGGCGCTTGGTGTCGAAGTAGAGCCCGGGGATGGACAGGCAGCCCTCCGGGCCGTCCTGCTCCTCCTCGTCGGGGAACTCCAGCACCGGGTTGACCAGGTGCCCGAGCACGTCGTCCACGTCGAAGGTGAACACCCGCAGGCCCACACCGAGCTGGGGCGCGGCCAGGCCGGCGCCGCTCTGCTCCCGCATCGTGTCGGTGAGGTCGGCGATGAGCCTACGCAGCTCGGTGTCGAAGTCGACGACCGGATCGGCCGGCGTGCGCAGCACCGGGTCCCCGAACAGACGGATGGGCTGGACGGTCACGCGGTGTGGCTCCTTCGGCTGTACGGACGGGTGCCGTACCAGTCTACGGAGTGCCGGGGGCCGCCCCGGCCGGCGTACCGTGATGCGCCGCCGCCGACTCCGTGTCGATGATCACCGGCAGGGTCTCGTAGCCGCGCAGGGTGAGCCGGGTCCGGTGCCGGGGCCGGCCGGCCAGGGCGAGTCCGGGCAGCCGGCGCAGCAGCAGCGGGAAGGCGACCTGCGCCTCCAGCCGGGCCAGCCCGGCGCCGAGGCAGTAGTGCGGCCCGGCCCCGAACGACAGCGGGTGGACCTGCGGACGCCACGGGTCGAACCGCTGCGGCTCCGGGTAGCGCCGGGGATCCCGGTTCGCCCCGCCGAGCAGCAGCAACGCCCAGCTGCCCGCCGGCAGCTCGACCCCGCCGCAGCGCACCGGCGCCTCGTTGATCCGGGTGGTGAGCTGCACCGGCGAGTCGTAGCGCAGCAGCTCGTCGACGTACCCGGGGGCGAAGTCCGGATGCTCGCGCAGCGCGTCGGCCGCGCGCGGGTGGTCCAGCAGCACCACGAGGCCGTTGCCGAGCAGGTTGGTGGTGGTCTCGAAGCCGGCGACCAGCAGCACCACCAGGTTGGCCAGCAGCTCCTCGCCGGAGAGCCGGTCGCCGTCGGCGTCGTGCACCTGGACCAGGGCGGTGGTCAGGTCGTCGGCGGGCGCGGCGCGGCGGGCCCGGACCAGCGCGGCAAAGTAGTCGCGCAGCTCGGTGGCGCCCCGGTCGGCGACCGCCAGCTCCTCGGTGGTGATCTCCGGCTCCAGCACCCCGGTCAGGTCGGCGGCCCAGCGCCGGAACAGCGGCCGGTCGGCCGCCGGCACGCCGAGCAGCGCGCAGATCACCCCCACCGGCAACGGGTACGCGAACTCGGCCAGGAAGTCGACGGCCTCACCGTCGCGGGCCCGCTCCAGCATCGCGTCGACCAGCTCGTCCGCCTGCGCCTCGACCACGTCGCGCATGGCGGCGATCCGGCGCGGGGTGAAGGCGCCGGCCGCGAGTCGCCGCATCCGGCTGTGGTCGGGCGGGTTGGTGCGCAGCATCGACCGGGAGATCGACGCGACGGCCGGGCTGTCCCGCCAGCCGGGGAGGAACTGGTCGCGCAGCGCGTCGTCCATCACCCCGAACCGGGAGTCGCGCAGGATCTCGTCGGCCTCGGCGTAGCCGGTGACCACGTAGAACACCGGCCCGGCCTGGACCACCGGCCCGTACCGGCGCAGCCGCTCGTACGTGGGGTACGGGTCGATGCGCCCCTGCGGCGACATGAGCAGGGCGAGTGCCTCGGCTGCGTCCATGACCGGCCTCCCGCGTCGATGCGTCGGAGGCTCCATCATGCGCGTCCGGTCGTCGCCCGGCGACCCCGCGACCGACCGCCGCCACGGCGCGCGGTCGCGACGGCGGACGGCGGGGCCGGCCCGCCGGCGATCGGGGCGAGGCTCAGGCGCCGGCGCCGGGCTCCCCCGCCAGCACCGCGGCGCCGCCGAGCAGGGCGTGCTCGGGCAGCGGGAGCTGGATGCCGTGCGCGGCCTCCCAGTCGTAGACGGTGCTCGGCCGGACCTGGGCGGCGAAGAAGTCCACCGCGCTCATCCCGCCGACGACCGGCTCGTCCACCTCGGCGACCAGCTGGGCGGGGACCAGGTTGAAGCCGTTCTGCAGGGCGGCGCTGAGCCGGCGGTGCCCGTCGACCACGAAGAAGTACTCGCCGGTGTAGCCGATCCGCAGCGGCTCCAGGGCCTCGTCGCCGGCCCCGGCCACGTCGCCGACGAACTCCGAGTCCCAGAGCCCGCGCAGGGTGGTGATTTCCTCGGTCGGGTAGACCCGGGCCGGGTCGAGCAGCAGCAGCGGCGGGGCGTCGCGCAGCACCTCGGCGCCGAGCCGGCCCTCGTACGCGTCGACGATATGCTCGATCACCTCGGGCGCCGAGGCGCGGGTGGTGTCGCAGACCATGTCGTAGTTGCGCAGCCGGGCCTTGTCCACGCCGTAGCGGAGGATGAACCGGTTCCGCTCGCTCTCGCTGCGCTCGCGGAGCTTGGCCTTGGCCTCCTCCAGCGAGGTGTAGCTCTCGGCCGGGCCGGAGGGACGCAGCAGCACCCGGCGGGCCGCCTCGCCCGGCTCGGTGATCATGTGCACCTTGAGCGCGTCGGTGAAGAAGTGCCAGGCCAGCCGGGAGTCCATGACCAGCGACTCGCCGGAGGCGGCGATGTCCCGCTGGAGCTGGTCGACGTAGCCGTCGACGGCCTGGTCCAGCTCGGCGTGCAGGTTGAGCTGGAGGGCGGTCATCTGCCGCTCCTGCGCCATCTGCCGGTAGAGGTCGCCGACGCTGACCCGGCGCAGCCCCAGCCGCTTGGCGATCTCGACGGAGACGGTGCTCTTGCCGCTGCCGAGGTCCCCGTTGAAGACGATCGATTGACGAACGGTCACGACTGGTCCACCCCTGATCACCGGCTGATTGACATCATCGATATGGCGTCGGATCGACGCGCTCCGCCATCGTCGCGCCATCCGTGCGCCCGGGCATGACGGGCGATGTTATCACTTCGCCGCCACCGGTTTGCCGGACGAGGAGTGCGACGGTACCCGCTCCGGGCCGGGTGGCGCCCGGCCGGTGCCGCGGATCACGGCCGGTCAGAAGAGGCTGAGCGGGTCGACCTGGAGGCGCACCGGGTCGGCGGCCTTGCGGGCGCTGCGCACCCCGGCGGCGGTGTGCAGCGCCTCGGCGAGAGCGGCGGCCCGGGCCCGGGGCACCCGCACCAGCATCCGCTCCCGGTCGCCGTCGGCCGGGACCGGGCCGAGCACCTCCGCCCCGTCGGGCAGCCGGGCCTCCGCCAGCAGGTCGGCCACCGCGACCGCCGGGCCGGTCACGCTGGCCATCTTCGTCGCCGGCGGGAAGCCCAGCTCCCGCCGCTCGGCCAGCTCCCGGGCGGCGAACCAGGCCGGGTCCCAGCGCAGCAGGGCCTGCACCGGCGCCAGCGCGCCGTCGGCGACCACCACCACGCGCCCGCCCGCCGACGCCGGCCGGGCCAGCGCGGCCGCGCTCAGCCAGCGGCGCAGCGTCTCCTCGCCGGCGCGCAGGTCGGCCCGGGTGAGCAGGGCCCAGGAGTCCAGCAGCAGCACCGCGCCGTAGCCCCCCTCGGCCAGCGGCTCCGCGCCCGGGGTGGCGATCACCAGGCCGGCACCGCCGGGCACGCTGGCCAGCACCTCCTCCCGGCCCGAGGTGCGTACCGGCACGCCGGGGAAGGCGCGGCCCAGCTCCTCGGCGGTGCGCCGGGCGCCGGTGACCGCCGCGCGCAGCCGCCGACCGCCGCACTCCGGGCAGGCGTACGCGGCGGCGACCCGGCCGCACCAACGGCACGCGGGGATGCCCTCGGCGGAGGGCAGCGCCAGCGGGCCGGCGCAGTGCGGGCAGCGGGCCGGGGTGCGGCAGTCCGCGCAGGAGATCGAGGGCAGGTAACCCCGGCGCGGCACCTGCACCAGCACCGGGGCGTCCGCGCGCAGGGTGTCCCGGGCGGTGGTCCAGGCCAGGCTGGGCAGCCGGGCCGTCGCCGCGCCGGGGTCGCGGGCCAGCTGCGGGTCGTCGCCGGTCGGCGCGATGCTCGGGGTACGCG
>NZ_JAGPYL010000121.1:0-19204 GCF_018070095.1 Micromonospora sp. U56 | reverse complement strand
TACTGCCGGCCGTCATACTCGTCCACAGGGGCCTCCTTCGTCGTGGTACGTCGTGACAACCCCAGGGAAACCCCTGACCAGGGTGACTGTCACGAGGAGCGGAGGCCCCGCTCCTTCATCGCATCAAGCACTGCCCGCAGACCGACGCGGTGGCCCGCCTGTGGTGGAAGTCCTACAGCGGTGGTCCTCGCGGTGCCGGTGGTGCAGGGCTTCACCCTCTACGCCGGGCAGTGGATGCTCACCGACCCCGACCATCTGCTGCCCGTGCTCGGCCTATCGGTCGATCCGGGCGGCGTGCTGAACCTGTTCGTGGTGATGGTCATGCGGTGGACCACCCTGCGGGTGCCACCCTGATGCGCCGCTACGTCAGCACCGGCAACAGCGGCCGCAGGGGGAGCATGCTCGGCGCGGCGGCACGGGTGATCGTCGTGCAGCAGGTCACCCGCTCCGTTCCCGGCCTCGACCGCGCGCTGAAGGCGGTAGCCGATGAGCCGCCACGACGAGCGGCCGGAATCGGGCCGGGCTGCTCGCCGGAGACGCCTCCCGGCCGGTGCTGCCGGTCGGCGCGCTCCACAGGAACGATCGCTCCGTCATCGGCTTCGTGATCTCCCACGCCACCATCGCAGAGCTGGCCGAGGCCGCCGGGATGGTGAACCGGATGCTGGCCGCTGGCCGGGTGGCCCCGGGCGAGACCGTGCCGCTGCCGTTGTCGGCGGCGGGAAAGGCGCACCGCATGCTCGAGCAGGGTGAGCTGCGCGGCAGGCGGGTGGTGATCCGCCCGTGACGGCGGCGGGGCGGTGGCCGGCAGCACCAATTCGCCGGCGTTCTACCGTGCTTCCGGTTGTGGGCGAGCGCCGCAAGCTGAATGGCAAACCAGCGGACTACGGATCAGAAGGCTAGGGGTTCGAGTCCCTTCGAGCACGGAAGATCGTAAGGGACTTAAACTACGGAACGTGTTCGGCCGCACCCTGCGCGAGGTCAAGGCGTACCCGGTCTCCTTGACTTTCCATCCCCTGTGGACGCGTGGCTGCTCGTCCGACCTATGGGCGTAGATACCGTCCGCGGGGGTGGTGGCGGGGTTGGCTCGCTGGGGCGGAATCGCCAGGAGATGGTGTCCGAGGTGGCGATCGCGGTGAGGATGATGACGGCCACGACGGCGATGTAGATCGGTGGCAGGAACGCGATCACGGGTGCCAGCGCGACCAGCACGAGTAGTCCGATCACCCGGGAGTACGCGACGCGGCTGAAGGACAGATAGTCGAGTCGGGCGCGGCCGGCCAGGTAGATCGCTGGCCCACAGAGGATGACGGCGGACCAGACCAGGTTGGGTTCGGCGAACGGGTGGGTGATGATGATTTCGTCGCCGACGGAGCTGAGTACGATGCCGGCGGCCATAAGCAGGTGGGCGTAGGAGGTGGAGCGGCTGAATACGGCGGGGGTGGTGCTCGTCGCGATCACGGCCGGGAGGAGCAGCCCTGCCCGGTAGAAGTAGATCCGCCACAGCAGCGTGGTGATGGCGAACGCCAGCACGAAGGCGGTCACGCGGTCCCGGTCGAAGCCGAAGGCGGCGAACTGGCCGCCTGAGGCCAGGATCGTTTCGCCGAACGCGACGATCATGATCTGCTGGTAGCGTTCGGCGAGGTGCTCCGCGTTGACCGTCTGCGTGGCGATCCGGGCCGGGCCGAGTTTGGGCAGCCGGAACTCCAGCCGGCTCATGGTGTAGCCGAGGGCCGCCGCGGCGAGCCAGATCACCACTCGGGTGGTGCCGTGGGTGAATGCGCCGGCGATCCACAGCGTCCCGGAGAAGCAGGACCAGATGAGCTGTTGCAGGGAGCCGATCGCCACCTCTCGGCCGTGCAGTGCGACCGTGACGAAGAGGGCGCGGCTGACCTGGATGATGACGTAGGTGGCGGCGAAGATCATGCCATCGTCACCGAACGCCTCGGGTGCCGCACCTGCCATGATCAGGGTGCCGAGCATGATGGGGATGATCACGAGCTGGATCGCGGGCTGGGCGGGGTTCAGGCGGTTCGTGGTCCAGGCGGTGAAGACCCAGACCCACCAGAACGCCGCGAGCAGGATGACGGTGTGCAGGGCGCCGAGCCAGGTGAGGTCGTTGAACAGGGTGTGCGAGAGCCGGGTCAGCGCGAACACGAGGATCACGTCGAAGAAGAGTTCGACGTACGTCGCGCGCTGCGGCTCGGCGTGATCCCGCAGCAGTTCGCCCGCCTTGCCGGCGGTCATCGGCACGCCCATCCTGTCGGCTTTGCGGCGTTTGCACGTCAGTCGTACCACGGGGGTGGTGGCCTATCCCGGCGTTGCGCCCGCAAGGTGCTCGGGAACCGAGTGGCCCAGCCTTCTGGGGCGTCGAGCTCATCGCGGGCCGGTTGCGACGGATGGCAGAGTCGGCCGAATTTGCCGCAACGACGAGAAGTCGGTGACTGCTGTTCCGCCGCCGCCGCTATGAACAACTGCCCGGCCCGGAGAGGTACGCCGGTGCCCATGTCATTGATCTGAGCGTTGTCGGCGATGCGTGACGTCGTGTCCCTGGGGCACCACGGCCCGCCCAGGCTTCCTTCTCGCGCCCCATCCGGGCCGAGGCGATCAACCTGCGGTCTGTCTCGGCGGCCCGGGGCCTAGCTCGGGCCGCGGCCAACGCACGGTCAACCAAGGGTGAGAGCAGGTCAAGGTCGCTCCCCGTGGCCGTTCGCGTTACAGGGCAGTTGTCGTGGCGCGAACGAGCGCAGTCCGGGATAGCCTTGGCGTATATGGCTACCTATCGCAGCGCCTCAGTGCTTCTCTCCTCGGACGGCACCAGGACCCCCGGCACCGCCGCGCTCTTCGCCGAGCCCGCCCGCAAGGGTGGGACACCGCCGTGGGCAGGCGACTTCCGACTCGCCAACAGCGCCGGCAGTGGCCCCAAAAACGCGGTCGGGAAGACCTTTACGTTGGAGCTGCCCGACGGCAGCAGCGGCAAGGTCGTGGTCCAGAGCCTCAAGAGCGGGAAGGGAGGCGTCGTGCTGGCGTTGATGGGTGAGGACGCACCCCCCTTCTGATCAGGAAACTGATCGCCGCCGAGGCCACCGGCTGGAGACGGCCGGTATGCGACCCTGCCGATGTCAATGCGTTCGGATAGCTGCCGGGCGCATTGCCTTACCCGTGGCTGGGCGTCGAGGAAGGTCAGGCGTACTGATCTGGCACCCCTCTGTGTCATCCATGAAGGAGCGGGGCCGGTCAAGGCCGGGGTTTTGACCGGCTGACGTTGATTTTTCCGGTTCCGGCAATGGGTTTCGGGCAGGCGTGTGTGCGGTGCCGGGGTCAATGGCTGGGCCGTAGGCCCACCCCGCAGGGGCTTGGCCTTGACACCGGCGCCGTGCGCGCCATGCTCGTGATGCCGGAAGGCGTTGTGGGTGGTCGCGTCACCAGTTCCGACCGATGTCTGAGGGGCAGGCCGAGGGGTTCGGCTGCCGGTCATCCATTCGCCCTGCGGGTTCGGGGCATGGCGATGTGCGACCGTGACCGGACGGGGTCAATCAAGCGGGCGGCCCGCATCACCGGCTGCACGCCCGGGCCATGGGCGAGGGCGTCGCCTTTGACCTGCATGATGTAGCCGATCCCGCGTTCGTCCAAGGCGCTGCGGAACTGGCTGTTGTCCCCGTAGCCGGCATCAGCGGCCAGCAACGGTGGACGCAATCCATGACCGGCCAGTTCGTCGAGCATCTGCACCACCAACTCCCATTTCGGCCGATGACGCTCCTGCTCAGGTATCCCGCACCGGGCCCGGCGAGCGGCCACCTCGGGCTGGTCAGCCTCGTAGACGCTTTGCCGGTCTCAGGACGTCGGCAGATACAACCGCCAATCCAAAGGGCACGACGCAGTGTCGGTGACGGCGTGAACGCTCACCCCGATCTGGCAGTTCGCCACCTTCCCGAGGGTGCCGGAATACTGCCTGGCCACACCCGGCTACCCCTTGCCGTCCTTCGGAAAACCCGTGTCATCGACCACCCACGCCACCGGCCCGACCACCTCGACCGCCCGGCGGGCCAGCCGCATCAGCACCGCCGTGGGTGTCCCACGTCGAGGTCGTCACGAGCTGCTGCAACCCCTGATGATCCACCCCGAGCCGATCCGCCATCGGCTGCATCGACTTGCGCCGCCCATCCAGCAGCAGCCCCCGCAGATACGTCTCACCCTTCGCCCGCTGATCCGACCGCACCAGCGGGGTAAACACATCCACGGCGAACGCCTCAAGCCGTTGTCGCACAACGGAAAGCTCGTCAGGGGTCACCACAACATCGAACTACCCCGGACCACTCTGGCCACCCTCCGACACGCCCACCTAACAAAGCACTACTAGGACCCGCTCGGCGCAATGCACGGTACCGCCGGTGACGGCCGCGCGGTTACGGCGCGCACCGCCCGGCGGCGACGAGGCGACCAGACCGGTGAACGCGAAGGCGGTCAGCACGACGAATCCGGTGTGGAAGCCGGCAGATCCCGTTGCCAAGGCTCCAGGCGAGCCCGGCGGTGGTTCCCAGCCTGCGCCCCAGGTTGCTCGTTCCCCGGCGGTGCCGGCCTGCCGGTCCGGGCCGCCGAGAGCAGCAGCGTCCTCGTGGGCGCGCCGCGCCGACCCCGATCATCAGCATCCGCCACGACAGGTAGACAACGCCGCCTCCAGGTGAATGGGGCCTCCGGGCGTCCGAATGATCGGCGGCCCAGATCGTCCTCAGTGAGGATACATTTCGCCGGGCGCCGGGGTCAGGAGGGAGTCGCCCGGGCCGTGACTGCCCGCCGGGTACTCCTGCAACGGCACTGCTCCCGCCCGCCATGCCTCGAGCACCGGCTCCACGATGCGCCAGGAGTCCTCGACGGTGTCACCCCGCACCGACAGCGCCGGGTCGCCCTCGAAGGCCCCGCGCAGCACCTCACCGTACGGCGGCAGCTCCCCCGGCCCGAAGTCGGCCGCCAGGTTCACCTGATCGAGCTCCAGCGGGTTGCCCGGACCGTTGATGTTGACGTCAAGGCTCAGCCGGTCCGGCCCGAAGCCGATCCGCAACCGGTCCGGATGCTCGTAGCCGGTCAGCCCGGTGGGTACCCGGGGCGGCTGTTTGAAGGTGACGACGGCTTCCTCGCGCTTGCCGGCCAGGGCCTTGCCGGACCGCAGCCGGAACGGCACGCCCGCCCAGCGCCAGGTGTCCACGGCCAGGACCACCTCGGCGAGCGTCTCGGTCCCCCGGTTCGGGTCGATGCCCGGCTCGTCGGCGTACGCGGGCAGCCGCCGCCCGGCCGCCTCCCCGGCCGTGTACCGGGCCCGCCTGCTCCATCGCACCGGGTCGCCGTCCCATACCCGCGTGGCCCGCAGCACCTGTGCCTTGCGGCCGCGCAGGTCCCGGGCATCCAGTGTGGGCGGGGCGTCCATCGCGATCAACGCGAGGACCTGCAGCAGGTGGCTCTGCACCATGTCGACGAGCGCGCCCGCGCCGTCGTAGTAGCCGGCGCGGCCCTCAAGGCCCAGGGTCTCGTCGAAGACGACGTCCACGCAGGCCACGTGCGCCGAGTTGAGCAGCGGCTCGAAGATCCGGTTAGCGAAGCGCAGCCCGAGGATGTTCACGACCGTGGACTTGCCGAGGAAGTGGTCAATGCGGTGCACCTGGTCCTCCGGCACGAGCCGGGCCAGGATGCCGTTGAGGGACCGCGCCGAGACGGCGTTGGTGCCGAACGGCTTCTCCAACATCAGCCGGGTGCCGGGCGGCAGGCCGATGCGGGCGAGCGCGGCGGTGGCCCGGGCGGTGATCATCGGTGGCAGCGCGAAGAAGATCACCAGCCGGCCGCGACAGTCGGTCAGCAGCCGCCGCAGGTCCTCCTCGCGGGTGACGTCGGCCGAGACGTACCGACTGGTCCGGACGACCTCGGTCGCCCGGGGACCGTCGGCGCCGACCGTCGCGAAGGCGTCGGCCACGCGGCGGCGCCACCGCTCGTCGTCCCAGCCCTCAGTGCCGCTGCCGCTGCCGATCAGCGTGAGGCCGGGCTGGGCGCCGGTGGCCACCAGTCGGCCGAGCCCGGGCAGCAGCAGGCGCGCGGCCAGGTCACCGGTGCCGCCCAGCAGCAGCAACGTCTGGGAGACGCGGTCCCCGGCGGCGGGAAGGTCGGCCACGGGACCGGGGGCGCTCGGAGGCGATGTCGTCATGCAACCACCATGCCCTGCCGGTCGGGCTGGTTGGCGCCCCTTTTAAGGACACGCCCCGGTCGTTGCGCATCGAAGCCGGCTCCGGTCAGGCCGGGATCAGCGTCCAGGAGTGCCGGCGGCCGGCTCGCACGTCAATCTTCATCGTGGCAGGCATCACCAGCGCCGCCAAGTGGCAGGCCCTGCGCAGGCATGTCGATGAGATCCGCGGGGTCCATCTGTGTGACCTGCTCGCCGCCGACCCGCGCCGGGGCGAGCGGCGTGGCCCTCCAAATGGCCGACTGCTACGTGGACTACAGCAGGAACCTGGTCACCGATACCACGTTGGAACTGCTCACCGCGCTGGCCCAGCGGGTCGGGCTGACCGACCGGGTCGCCGCGATGTTCTCCGGCGCGCACCTCAACGCCACCGAGCACTGGGCCGTGCTGCACACCGCGCTGCGGCTGCCCCGCACCGCCGCGCTGACCGCGGTCCGGCTCCGGGTGCTGCACCTCGGCGGCAGCCTCCGCGGCGACGTGCGCACCGAGCTGGCGACGCTGCTCGCCGGGCGGACCGCGCTGTCGCCTGCAGACGTGGACGACCTGAACCTGCGCCTCGCCGCCGAGGACCGCACCGCCGTGTCGTGGCTGCGCGCCGCCGTGCCCGTCTGGGAGACGAAGGCCGAGTTCTGGCGTGACTACTCGCGGACCCGGTCGACCCGGCCGCCGTCGAGGCGCACGTGGTCGCGCTGGTCGACACCGCCACCGACGTGCTCCGGTTCCTGGTCGCCCGTTCGGGCGGCGAGTCGCTGATCGACCGGCCCCGCACCGCCCCGGTGTCCCGGCCGCTGCGCCGGGTGCTCCTGGCCGCCCTCAACCGGATCGGCGCGGTACATCTGGTGGAGGACATGCGCCGGCACCGCCGGGCGTGGATCGTCGCTGGCGAGTGGCTGCACCCGGGCGAGTACGCCCACCGGTGGCCCGCCGTCGCACCGGCGTTCGCCCGTGCTGCGCGACACCAAGCTCAACGTGCACCCCTCCGCCCCAGGGCGTCGGCGCATCACCACCTACTGCGGCGTGTCCAGCAATTCCGTTTTGACGCCGCGGCGGATCAGCCACCAGCTTGGCGGCCAAGCGGCGAAGAAGCCGATGATCAACCCGACCAGGATAATAAACCAAAACACCGGACTACTAGGCCGCAGGGTCTCGTGGAAAACACGATGCATTAGCGCCAGCCAACCTAATAGGGCGAACTCGAAGACGGACACGGTCAGCAGGTCGTCCCTGAAAAATTTCCGCATTGCGCTCCACACTCTTCGACCACCCGTGTGAGCCTCAGTAGAGGAGCGAAATGCCACGCCCACGGCCACTGCGCCTACATAGTCGCCGACGGCTTCGGGCCACAGTGTGCTGCCGAATATTTCGAGGCCAACGCCGTAGACGATGGGCGTAGCAATGATGACACCCAGAGTGCAGTGCGTCGCACAATGTAAGGTTTCGATTAGACCATATCGCGGCCGCCTGGGCGGGGTGCCGTGCCGGTCCAGCCACCGGGGAGACTGGGGTCTACCCCACTTTCTGTAGGCCAGGACGGCTGCTGGGCCAAGGTAGAGGGCGGCTGCCGGCCAGATTATCTCCATGACCTTGACCGGCTGACGGTATCCAAAAACAAATTGGTCAACAATGACAACGGCGGTGCTGGCCAACACCACAAAGAGCACAGCCCACGAAAGCATCACCAGCCACGTCGGTTGCACAATCATCTCCGTTCGCTCCAGGGCACTCGATGCAGTGTCGGTGGCGGCGGATGTGACGAACTCCGCCACCAGGTGAAGGAGGCGACCCAAGATGCCGTCTCAAACATGAGAGCACATCGGGCGGTGAGGCATCCGGGCTCAGCGAAGTTAGCGGGGGTCGAGGGTTCGTCGAGTGGTGGCGCGGTTACTGGTCGATCGAGCACACGACCCACTGGATCCGCGACGTCACCGGCGACGAAGACCGATCCCAGCTCCGCACCGGCACCGGACCCAAGTCATGGTCGCCCTCCGCAACGCCGCCATCGGCGCCCAACGCCTGACCGACATCACCAACACCGCCACCGCAAACCGCCACCACGCCCGCGACAGCCACCGCCCACTGGCCCCACTCTGCATCACCTGACGACTTTGCCGGGACCCTGCCCGCGGCGGCGACGCGGGCGGGATCAGCCGACACGACGGCCTCCGATCACCTGGGCATGCAGGTCGGCTAGCAGCCGCGCGACGGTACCGGCCGGGTGGATCACCAGCAGGTCGTGGGCGACCAGAGCGGCGAGCAGCAGCGGCTGCCCGGGCCATCACCTTCAGCGACCGCTTCCCAGCCGCTGAAACCTATTAACTAAGATCGCCGGAAACACCGTTAGCGAGACAGCCCCGTTTTCCAGTTGTCATCAGGTGTTCCTATCGATCACTTTGATTAACTCACCATGCTGGCTGTTCCTGGTCGTGTCGGTGTACGGGTTGCGTGCAGCGAGGACAGTGAACAGGGTGGCGACGATGGCAAGTCCGCCGTATCCGAGGGCGATCTGCGGTAGCGAGAAGGTGTTCGAGAGTTCCCCGGAGATAAGGCTGGGGAAGGCGGCACCGCTGTAGCAGAGGAGGTAGATCGCGCTGAAGATCGGCGCCCGGTTGGCCAGGGTGCTGTGGTGCAGCAGGCCGCGGGTGGCGGCGCTGACGGCGATGCCTTGACCGGCACCGGCGACGATGGTTGCGGCGATGAACATCGCCAGTGTGCCGATGGCGATCGCTGTGATGATGCCGATCCATCCGGCCAGGAAGATGATCATGCCGATGCGTTGGGCCGCCGCGGAGGTGAACCGGCCGCCGAGGGGAGCGCCGAGAACGCTGGGGGCGATGTAGGCGGCGAACAACAGTCCGAGGATGAGCGGGCTGTGGGTGTGGAGCTGATCTTCGACCAGCGCGGGCACGAAGGCCTGGTAGAAAGCCCCGGTCGCCCAGGTGGCCAGGAACACCGCTGCCGCGACAGGGAGCAGATGCCTGACCCGGGCCGGTACGCGGACCCGGGGTAGCAGTGACCGCCAAGCGCCCGGCGTCGGCTTTGCGGTTTCCGGGCTGATGACGATGAGTGCGGCAGATAATACGAGGAGACCGGCGCAAACCAGGTAGATGAGGTCGCGTGGCCAGGGGCCGAACTGGACCAGGCCGCCGGAGGCGATGGCACCGAGGGTGAGGCCGAGCATGGGTCCCTGGCTGGAGGCGACGGCGGCCAACCATTCCGGCCTGGCGGGTGCGGCGTCGACGGTGTAGGAGGTGAGGCTGCTGCTGGCCGATCCGGTACCGACGCCCATCAGTAGCCGACCGGCCAGCAGGGTGCCGATGTCGTGCACGTTCAGCAGCAGCAGACAGCCCAGCAGGAGCAGGCCGAGGCTGGCGATCGCGGTGAGCCGTCGGCCCAGATGATTGGAAAGTCGCCCCAGCACCAACAGTGCGGCGATAGTGCCGACGGAGTTGGTGACAACAGCCATCGAGATGCCGGCGTTGGTGAACCCGTCCTCGGCCCGGTAGATGTTGAACAGGGGGATCGGCGCGGCCGACGCGGCAAACGAGGCCACCAGGGAGATCACCGCGGATAAGAATGCCAGCCGGAGCGTTCTGTCCTGGCGAGCCTGGTTGTTCAATGGTCCCGTGTATTACATCGGTGCGTGCCTTTCTCTTGTTCTGAAACGCCCCGGAGTTTCTGGAGGTTTCCGCTGGGTACGCACCAGACACCTGACGAGTCCGCTGAGGTATTCCCTACGAGTCGTTCGGCCCTGACCACGTAGCTGACGCTGATCCACGAGGGCCCGGTTGCCGCCTCCGGGTCCTCATGGACGAACGCGGATGATCGTCTTCCCCTTGGTCCGCTCGGTCGGGTTGAGGGCGGCGACGGCGTCGTCGAGGGCCGCGACGGTGCCGATGTTCGTCCGCACGCGTCCGTCCCGGACCCGCCGGGCGATCTCACCCAGCTGGGCGCGATCGGACACGACAATGAAGTCGATCGCCAGGCCGTCAGCGGGCCGCGCCTCGGGCGGCCCGGTGACGGTCACCAGCGTTCCTCCGGCTCGAACCAGACCCGCGGACCGCTTCTGGATGTCGCCGCCGATGACATCGAAGACCAGATCGACTCCGCCGACGTCTTCCAGGGTGTCGTTGTCGAGGTCGACGAACTCGTGCGCGCCGAAGTCGACTGCGGTCTGCCGGCCGCTGGCACGTCCTGTGCCGATGACGTAGGCGCCGGCCTGACGGGCGAGCTGGGTCGCCATCGAACCGACCGCGCCGGCCGCGCCGTGCACCAGGACGCTCTGCCCCTCCAAGAGGTGGCCGTGATCGAACAGCCCCTGCCACGCGGTCAGGCCCGCCATCGCGACGCCAGCGCCCACCGTGAAGTCGACGTCGCCCGGCAGCGGTGCAAGGTTGCGTGCCTCGACGACTGTGTACTCCGCGAGGGTGCCGTCGCGTGTCCAGTCCGTGATGCCGAACACCCGCTGTCCCACCGACAGGCCGGTTGTGCCATAGCTGAGGGCGGTGACCACACCGGCCACCTCGTGGCCGGGGATGGACGGCGTCCGGTCGCGGCCGCGGCGATCGATCCACGTCGAGGGCCACTCCAGCTCATCCCCGGTGAATCCCGACGCATGAACTTCAACGACGACATCGCCGTAGTTCGCGCCCTCCAGGCTGGCGAGCCTCGCTGCGTCGGGGTCTGGCCGCTCCGCCAGCGTCATCCCAGCCGTTCCCGCGGCCTGGTCCGTCACCACGATCGCTTTCATCTGAATGCCTCTCTGTATCAGTCCTCGCCCACCCCCGTTACGTCGTAACGGGGGTGGGCGAGGACTGATAGACGGCCGCCGATGATGGTCTTGCCCTTGACCGGCCCGGTCGGGTTGACGGCGGCAACGGCGTCGTCGAGGGTTGCGACGTTGCCGATGTTCGTCCGCAGTCGCCCATCCCGGACCCGCTGGACGACTCGAACGACGTCTGAACGCCGGATGGCTACGTCATGTCGTTCTCGAACGCGGTGAGCTCCTCGTCGTGGTCGCCTTCCGCGGGTGCGTGCTGGGGGTAGGCGCCGGCGCCGGGATGGACCTTGTCGATGAGATCGAGGTATTTCGGGTTGCGGGCAATGAACGTACCCACGACCGGGCAGATGACGGTGATCTTCTTCCCGCTCTCGCGGATCTCGTCCAGCACGCGAGCGACGAGCTCCGTGGCCACCCGATTGCGTCGGTAGGCGGGGTTGACCCAGGTCGTTAACAGCACGACACGGCCGCCCACGAACCGGTACGGGAGCTCGGCGATCGCTTCGGCGCCGAGGGCGGCGATCCAGCGACCGCGCTCCGCGTCGTTGATGACATCGAGCTCCCAGCTGGATTCCACCTCGCTGAGACTTGTCCCGTTCAGAGCAGCGATGAGCGCCGCGTTGTTCTCTTCCCGGGTGGCCGCCTCGGCCTCGAGATTGATCGTCATTGTCACGCTTTCTGTCGGGGAGCTAATAGGTGTGTTCAGGACAAGTGGGTGTGACCCTGAGTTACTCCCGGGTGCTCGGGGTCGATGAGGTCGGCGTACTCGGGGTTGTGCTCGATGAAGGTGCGCACGATCGGGCACATGATGGTGACCGTCTTGCCTTGCACGCGCACGTCGTCCAGAACGCGTCGGATCAGCGCGGTGGCGATGCCCTGTTTGCGGAACTCGGGGATCACCGAGGCGCCCAGCAGCACGAGCCGGTCGTCTCCGGCGACGTTGTAGGTCAGCCCGGCCGCCTCTCGGTCCCCGACGATGCCGTCGTAGATGCCGAGTTTCTCGTCGTTGACGACTTGGAAGTCGAACGCGGGGGCGTGAGGATCGTCGATTACCTCGTCGCTGAGGGTGCCTTTCTCATCGGGGTATCCGGCCTCGTCGGGGTACTCGAAGGCGTAGCGGGTCGGCTCGGTTAGGTCGGTCATGGGGGTGTCCCTTCGTTGATGGTCATCAGATCGCTCCCGGGTCGTGGCGGTAGTCGTACTCGCCCAGCCGCATGTCGTCGACGGGAGGTGAAGGCCCAGCCATCGACGTACTTCTCGCTCCTGCGGGGGTCGTTCTCGTGCTTGGGTGTGCCGAGTCCTTACGGACGGACGCGGATGATCGTCTTTCCCTTGATCCGCTCGGTCGGGTTGAAGGCGGCGACGGCGTCGTCGAGGGTCGCGACGTTGCCGATGTTCGTCCGCAGCCGACCATCTCTGATCCGCTGGACGACCTCACCCAGTTGCGCGCGGTCGGCCTCGACAACGAAATCAACCGTCAGGCCGTCTGCCGGCCGTGCTTCGGGCGGGCCGGCAATGGTCACCAGCATTCCTCCGGCTCGGACCAGACCCGCAGAACGCTTCTGGATGTCGCCACCGATCACGTCGAAAACCAGATCGACGCCGGCGACGTCTTCCAGGGCGTCGTTTCCGAGGTCGACGAACTCCTGCGCGCCGAAGTCGAGCGCGGTCTGGCGGTCGGCGGCACGTCCAGTGCCGATGACGTAGGCGCCGGCCTCTTTGGCGAGCTGGGTCACCATCGAGCCGACTCCACCGGCCGCACCATGTACGAGGACGCTCTGCCCCGCCTGGAAGCGGCCGTGCACGAACAGTCCCTGCCACGCGGTCAGGCCCGAGATCGGCAGGCTCGCCCCTACCGTGAAATCGACATCGCCCGGCAGCGGCGCAAGGTTGCGCGCCTCGATGGCCACGTACTCGGCCAGGGTGCCGTCGCGACTCCAGTCCGCGAGGCCGAACACCCGCTGTCCCACCGACAGACCCCTCGTGCCATAGCCGAGCGCGCTGACCACGCCAGCCACCTCATGGCCGGGGATCGACGGCGTGCGGTCCCGCCCGAGGCGATCGGTCCAGGTCCCGGGCCACGTCAGCTCGCCCGGGGTGAATCCCGACGCATGTACCTCAACGAGGACGTCGTTCGCTGTCGCCTCCGGCTCCGGTCGCTCCGCCAGCCTCATCCCGGCCGTTCCTGCGGCCTCGTCCGTCACAACAATCGCTTTCATTTGGACGCCTCTCTGTATCAGTCGCTCGCCGACACGGCACTTCACTTCCCTCATTTAGTGAAGCCAGACGTCGGTGTCTTACCCAGTTGACCGGAAAAGATCTGTGACGCGGAGTGCGGCCCCGGTGCACTTGGTTCGAGGCCACTCGTCGGTCGTGTCCCTGGCCCGGCTGCGGTACTCGGCGTCGGCCGCGGCCACCGTCGATCGGCTACGCCGCGCCGGCGCTTCTGCACAAGCCTCGATGAGGTCTCGGATCCTCTTGGCGCTCCCATCGCTTCGGTCTAGGCAAGAGTTCGCGCGGCAGGATCTGACGGCCAACCGGCGTGTTGTCGAGTCAGCGGAACGCGCTTATTTAGGGGTCGCTGGTGCCTCGCGGCCGAGGCGGGCCCGGGCTCGGGCCATACGAATGGCGGCGGTCAAGGTCGTGATGTCGTAGGCGCCGTAGTGGCGGCGGCCGTTGATGAAGAACGTCGGGGTGCCGGACACTCCGCTGTTGTCGGCCGAGTCGATGTCGCTCTCGATGCGGCCGGCGTGGGCGTGGCTTTCCAGATCGTCGTGGAAGCGTTTCTGATCCAGACCGAGGTCGCTGGCGTATTTGATTAGATCAGTGATGTTCAGCTTGTCCGGGTGGTCGAGCAGCAGGTCGTGCATCTGCCAGAACTTCCCCTGGGCGGCCGCTGCTTCGGCGGCCTCGGCTGCTAGCCGGGCTTGCGGGTGCACGTCTGACAGAGGCAGGTGACGCCACACGAAACGCAGGTCGGCGTGGCCCAGCAACTGCCGGACGACTGGCTCGGCCTTCCCGCAGTACGGGCACTGGAAGTCGCCGTACTGCACCAGCGTTACCGACGCACCGGCTGGGCCGCGGACGTGGTCCTGCTTCTCGTCGACCTCTGGGATGAGGTCGATCAGCTCCGATATGTCGCCGAAGAGCGCCCGGGTGCGCTTGTCCTTGGGCAACATGTTGGTGACGCGGAACGCGGTCCAGGTCAGCGCTGAGGATACGATCGCGGCGCTGAGCACCCCGACTTTGGCCTCGGCCAGTTGGTCGCCGGTGAAGGCCAGGCTGGCGATCAGCAGCGACACCGTGAAGCTGACACCGGCGATCGTGCCGCTGCCGAGCACGCCCACCCAGCCCACGGCCGGACGGATGCGGCCGTGTGAGATCCAGGTGAGCCCGGCCGAGGTGCCGATCACGGCGAGCGGCTTGCCGACGACATACCCGAGCAGCACGCCCCAGGTGATAGGCGACGCGAACGCCTGGGCCAGGAACGGACCGTCGATGCTGATGCCAGCGTTGGCCAGGCCGAACAGCGGCACGATGACGTAGCTGGACCAAGGGTGGTAGATACGCTGAAGGCGGTCGTTGGGCGATAGCGTATGCGCGAGGCCGATCGAAGCCGTACGCGCGAGCCTGGGCGTCGGCTGCTCACGGAACGATCGGAACAGCCCGCTGACCTGCTCGAGCTCAGCTCGGCCGGGAGAGTAGGCGAACGCGGTCAACCCGATGGCCAGTCCGGCCACCACCGGGTCGACTCCGCTGACCAGCAGCGCGCCCCACATCACGATGGCGACCGGCACGTACGCCGAGCCACGTCGGACGCCGGCTGCGTGGATGGCCAGCATGACCGCGAACGCCGCTACGGCCACCACGATGGGCATCATCTTGATGTCGTCGCTGTAGACCAGGGCGATGACGATGAGTGCGATCAAGTCGTCGACCACGAACACGGTGATCAGGAAGATCCGGACCCGGTCGGGCACGCCCCGGCCGAGCAGTGCCAGCAGGCCCAACGCCAGGGCGGTGTCGGTCGACATAGCCACGCCCCAGCCATGCGCGCCCGGCCCGCCGTGGTTGATCACCAGGAAGATCAGCACCGGGATCAGCATGCCGATCACGCCGGCCACGCTGGGCAGCACGAAACGTCGCCGGTCGCGTAGGTCGCCGAGGTCGAACTCGCGCCGCGCCTCAAGGCCGACGACCAGGAAGAACAGAGTCATCAAGCCGCTGTTGATCCAGGTGTGCAGGTCGCGGGAGAGCTCGAGGTGCCCGAGGCGCAGGGACACTTGGGTGCGCCAGACGGTTTCGTAGGAGCTGAGGTCGATGTTGGCCCAGAGCAGTGCGGCGACGATGGCGGCCACGAGCATGCCGGCGCTGCCGGACTCAGTTCGCACAAAGGCTCGCAGCGGTGCCGCTAGATTCCGCTCCGAGATCGTTCGGCCGCTCATCTTGGTTTCGGTCACACGTCACCTTCCGACGCGCTGGCCGGGCCAGCATGGATAGCTAGATCACGTGCCGCAATGCGGGCACGCGACCCCTCGGTTCAGTACTGATCGCGCTGCCCCAGCTGTGGCCGGCTGCGGAGAGAGCGACGAGGCCCGCCGATGTCCTGCAGGATGCGGGCGACTATCAGTGAGCTCATGGTCGGGACGACCGCGCACATGATCGACGCGATGGTGAACCCGGCGATACCCACGAGGAAGATTCGCCTGCGGCGGTAGCGGTCGCCGAGCGCGCCGGCCAGCAGGATCAGCGCCGCTGTACCTGATGCGCAGCGTCAAAGACCTGTTCTTCGCCTGGCTGCGCCGCCAGCATCCCGAACTGCTTCCCACGTACGCCGACCTCTACGCGCACGCCCCGTCATTACCGCGACCTCGTCCGGGCACGGGTGAACCAGGCATTGCAGCGCCACGGGCAGCCAACCCCCGACGACACGACCTCCGACAAGTTCGCCCTGCTCGGCAGACGCTCAAGCGTCACCGAGCCGGCCGCACCGACTCTGTTCTGAGCTGCCGGCACGAGCCACCGGCCGTCCGCCGGGACCAGGACCTGCGCCGCATGCAAGGCGTCGCATCGCGTTCAAGCTGTCGCGGTCGACGGAAACACTGTCGCCGCCTGGGGCGGAACGACAACCGCTTGCTGCTCGGCCGTGATCGCCGAGCAGCAAGCGGCCTGATTTCAGCGCGGCCCGACGAACTCGGTCGTCACGCTCCATGCGAACTGAATCAGCAGGGTCACCGGGGACTTCTCGGCAATGTCATGCATCACCTTCAAGTCGTCGGGGTCAGGTTCTTCGCTCAGCGTGATCGTGCGCTGCAGGTAACGCACTGCGCCTTCCTGCTCGGGTTCGTGGTAGTCGATCTCGACGGTGATGTCACCGGCGGTGTCGTACTTATAGTCGACATACTGCCGCAGCGTCTGAGCAGTGCACGACGCGAGCGCCATCAACAGGTACTCCGTCGGCGTCGGGCCGTCGCCGAGTGCGCCGTTGTGCGGTTCATCGGCGACGAACGTGAAGCCGCGGGTGGTCATGTCCGTGCGCCGGCGCTCAGTGGCCGGAAGGACAGCTCGGGCGGATGCGACGACACGATCCCCATCGGTTTTCATCAGCCGCGCCTTCCTGTAGATCCTGTTAGTGACGGTCCAGATACGCGGATCCAGCAGCAGCCAAGCGGCAGTCCGAGCGGAGGCTGTGGCCGGGCGTATCACCCCATGACCGAGTACCTCCGCAGCCTAGCCTTCGCGGACTAGATAGTCCAATCGATCGCTCGTTGCCAGAACCGCTCGACCCTCGCGAACCATCACCTCGGGTGATTAAGCTGCACTGGAGGCGGTTAAGACCAAGACGCCCCAGCTGAACTCGGTCAACGCGCCAAACGCGGAGATGGACCAACCGGTCCATTAAAGCTGGGCTTGCCGTCGTTCACCCATCAGGGCGGCGATCGTCGTCGCCTCCGGCGACTAGGGCGGACTCAATCCGGACAACATGAGAATATCGATGCTCAGTGATCCGCAGTCGCAGTACGAGGCGATCCAACGACGCGAGGAACGACTCGATGGCAGCTTGCTCACCGCGGTGAAGACGCCCCGCGCCTACTGTCGGCCATCGTGTCGCGCCAAGACCCCTCGCACGGAAAACGTCGACTTCCACCCGACAGCGGCCAACCGCCCAGCTCGCTGGATACCTAGCCTGCAAGCGTTGCTCCCCGGACGCAGCGCCCCCGGCCCGACCAGCGCCTGGCCAGTCGACGCTCGTCGGGCGTGCTGGAGCGCTCATCGGAGACGGCGTGGTCAATCGGGGTGGGATCGACAGTTTGGTGCATCAGCTGGGGAGATCGATCCGTGATGTCGACGCAGCCATTGCTCGAACAGGCCGGCGCCGACACGGCGGCACTGGTGCGCGCGCCGCGCATGGGTGCGACGAGGCTCCCGGTCAGGGCATCGGATCCTGGTTCGATTGCCGTCCTACCCGGAGCCTCGCCCTCATCGATCTCCGGGCTGCTCGCTCCCGCCGTGACCAGCCTGATCACGATGAAACGGGCTCAATTAACGGGTCGGCTCGCCGGACGGCTGCGAAAGGAACGATTTGATGTGTTCCAGCGCCATGTCCAGAGCAACTTCCATGGGTGCGACGTTGTGCGCGGCGTTCGCCAGCAAGTAGCCGCCTTGCAAAGCTGCCATCAACCCCGTGGCCAACTTCTCCGGGTCGGCGTCCTGGCGCAGTGCACCGCTGTCCCGCATCCGGTGCAGACCATCACTGATCAGCTTTTCCCATGCGGCAAACGTCTCCAACAGCATCGATCGAGCCTGCTCATCTTGATCGGACAGCTCGACAGCCATCGACCCGAGGCCGCACCCGTATTTGCCGTTGTTCAGCGAGTTGGCCTGGACCAGCGCGTTACGCCACCGGACCAGCCCTGAGAACGATCTCAGTCGTTCGAGCCCTCCGCGCTCGCGCTGAAGCACAAGCGTGCCTCGATATTTGACCAACGCGCGCACGAGCTCCTGCTTGTCGGCGAAGTGGTGGTAAAGCTGAGACTTGCTCGTCTGGCTTGCCTCTCGGACGTCGTCAAGGGTCGTCGCGTTCACTCCGCGCACGAACATCAGCCGGTTCGCCGCCTCGAGGATCCGCTCTCGCGTCGCGATGCCCCGTTGACTGATCCTCCGCTGATTCGTCGGCGCAGCCACCCGCTCGTCGCTCATCGGTCAAGTGTATCCAGCGCGCCAGATATTCCATGGAGAATGGGACCTTGGAGTCCATTCGGGCGTCATGTCGCATTCGCATGATGGTGAAGGACGAACGCATGCGCCGCCGGCATGATTGAACGGTGCAAGGTCCGCGAGATCATCGACGTGGCAGGTGCATTCCTGGACCATTAGGTCCTCGCTGCGAGGAGCTGCTGCTCAGGGGTTGCTCGGCGATGTGTCGTGAGCGGTGCGCCGGAGGTCAGCGTGTGTCAACGCTCGTTGACATGCGTCCGCACGTCCCACGCATCACCCGTAGCTGATCCTGGCTGCGGGTGATGAAACAGCAAGAGGAATCCATGTCGCGTGTCCCACTTCCGGCAGACGAAGACATCCCTGCTGCGTCGCGGCCCGTCCTAGCGGCCACCGAGAAGCAGCTGGGTTGCGTTCCGAACATGCATCGCGGCCTGTCGACCAGCCCGGCCGTACTGAACGGTCGGAATGATCTTCAGGGCGCACTTAGCCGCACTCTCGACGCCACGACCCGGCACGGTATCGCTCATGCTGTCACTGAGGTCAACGGTTGCCGCTACTGTAAGCGGTCCACACGTTGGCGGCCGTCGAGTTCTGCGGTATCCCGGTTGAGGAACTGGACCTCCACCGGCAGGGTCGCGCCACCGATCCCAGGCGCAGTGCGGCCGTGACTTTTGCCAAGACGGTGATCGAGACTCACGGCAAAGTGAGCGACGCCGACCTCGATCTAGTCAGGCAGGCCGGCTACAAGGACTCGCAGATTCTCGAGATCGTCGCCCTGACCGTGCGGTTCTCGATGACCAACTTCCTGAACAGCGTGATGGACACCGACGTCGACATCCCCGCACCGTCGGCCGCCTAAAGGCCAAGGCCGTGAAGTTAAGGATCGGCCTGGTCTGTCAATGCGGGTTGGCCTGCGAGGATGTCGATGGTGAGGGTGGCGAGGTAGCTCTTGCGGTCGACGCCGAGGCTCTTGTAGGCGTAGCGGG
>NZ_JAGPYL010000120.1:0-19311 GCF_018070095.1 Micromonospora sp. U56 | reverse complement strand
AACGCCTGGGTCGACCGGGAAGCCTCTGGTGGGAAGGACGGCAGGATCGGCGGAGGGTGCACCGGTGACGAACACGATCGTCCACATCGGCGGCTACACGGCGGCGAGCGGCGGGCGGGGGGACGGCATCATCGCTGCCCGCCGGGATCCCGGATCGGGGGAACTGACCCCGCTCGGCACCGTCGCGGTGACCGATTCGCCCTCCTTCCTCGTCCGGCATCCCGCCCTGCCCGTCCTCTACGCGGTGAACGAGCTGCCGGCGGGGCAGGTCAGCGCCTTCCGGGTGGGCGGCGACGGCGAGCTGACCCCGTTGGGCGTCCGGTCGACCGGCGGGGCCGACCCCTGCCACCTGGCGGTCGCGCCCGACGGGCGGCACCTCTTCGTGGCCAACTACGGCGGCGGGAGCGTGGCGGTCTTCCCGCTGGACGCCGACGGCGCGCCCGCCGAGCGCAGCGACCTGGTGGTGCACCAGGGGCACGGCCTCGACCCGGAGCGCCAGGAGCAGGCGCACTGCCACATGGTCTCCCCGGACCCGGGGGCCGGGCCGCTGCTCGCCGTCGACCTGGGCACCGACTCGATCTACCGGTACGACCTGGACGCCGGCCCGGGCCGGCTGGTGTCCCGCGAGCCCCGGATCCGTACCGCGGCCGGCACCGGGCCCCGTCACCTCGCCCGGCACCCCGACGGGCGGCGCTGCTGGGTGGCCGGCGAGCTGGACGCGACGGTCACCGCGTACGAGTCGACCCCGGACGGGGCGTTGCACCAGCGGGGACGGGTGGACGCCAGCGGGCGGACCGGGCACGTCCAGCCCTCCGAGATCGCGGTGGGGCCGGACGGGAGTTTCCTCTACGTCGGCAACCGGGGCGTGGGCACGATCTCGGTGTTCGCGCTGGACGCGGAGCTGCCCCGGCTGGTCGCCGAGGTCGACACCGGGGGCGAGTGGCCCCGGCACTTCGTGCTGATCGGGCCCCACCTCTACGTGGCGGACGAGCGGGCCGACATGGTCCGGGTGTTCCGGGTCGACCCCGGCTCGGGCGCGCCCGAGCCGCTCGGCGAACCGGTGCCGGTGCCGAGCCCGACCTGTGTCCTGGCCTGAGCGGTACTGTCCGGTGTGGATCGTGTCAACGGCGCGAGACTGACTGATCACTCACTGTGCCGAAAGAGCGATCAACTGTATCTCCTGCGTAACTTTCAACCGAACGGTTATGGCACTATCCGAACGAGATACGCAAGATGGTCAGCGTGTCTGGCCGCCATCGCATGCGTTCAAGTATCCGTGGAGCAGGAGCCGCTGCGGCGGCGACTGCGCTCGTCGTCGTGGTCGGGAGTACCTGGTTCGGTTACCAGCAGCTGGCCGGACCCTCCTGCTCCGGCGAGATCCAGCTGTCGGTGGCCGCCGCTCCCGAACTCGCCCCGGCGGTGCAGAAGGCCTCGGCGCAGTGGGTCGAGGACGGCGCGGCCGTGAGTGGCACCTGCATCGCGGTGAACGTGAGTGCCTCCGAGCCGGTGGACGTGGCGGCCGCGGTCGCCAGCAAGCACGGCGCCACTCTCGCGGGTGTCGGCCAGGCCAGCGGCACGGTGATCACGCCCGACGTCTGGATCCCGGACTCCTCCACCTGGCTGCTGCGGCTGAAGAACAACGGCGCCACCGCCTTCGCGCCGGGCAACGGCGCCTCCGTCGCCCGCAGCCCGGTGGTGGTGGCGATGCCGGAGCCGGTCGCCTCCCGCTTCGGCTGGCCGGACAAGAAGCTCGGCTGGACCGATCTGCTGAACGCGGTCAGCAAAGGCAAGGGGGGGCTGCGCGCCGGGATCGTCGAGCCGACCCAGGACGCGGCCGGCCTCTCCGGTCTGCTCTCCCTCACCGCCGCCGCGGGCGCCGCCGGCGGCGACACCCAGAAGGCGACCACCGGTGCGCTGCGGGCGCTGGCCACCGGCCGTTCCGCGCTGCGGCAGGATCTGCTCGCCCGCTTCCCGCGCGCCAACGACCCGACGTCCATCGCCAGCGGGCTCGGCGCTGCCGCGCTCTCCGAGGAAGACGTCATGGCGTACAACAGCACCAAGCCGCCGATCCCGCTGGCCGCGCTCTACCTGGAGCCGGCGCCGATGCCGCTGGACTACCCGTTCGCGGTGCTGCCCGGCATCGAGCCGGCCAAGCAGTCCGCCGCCAAGGTGCTCTTCGAACTGCTCACCACGCAGGGCTTCAAGAACCGGCTGGCCGCCCAGTCGCTGCGGGCCCCAGACGGCAACTGGGGCGACGGCTTCAAGGCGCCACAGGGGGCACCGAGCCCGGCCGGCGGTCAGGCGACCGCCCCGCCGGCGGGTGTCGGCGCCGCGGGTGGCCTGGACCCCTTCGCGATAGACCGTTCGCTCTCCGGCTGGTCCATCGCCACCCAGCCCGGTCGGATGCTCGCCGTCATCGACGTCTCCGGCTCCATGAAGACGAAGGTCCCCTCCGCCAACAACGCCACCCGGGAGCAGGTGACCGTGTCGGCGTCGAGCCAGGGTCTGCGGCTCTTCGACGACTCGTGGTCGATCGGTCTGTGGGTCTTCTCCACCGAGCTGGTGGGCTCGCGGGACTGGAAGGAGCTGGTGCCGATCAATCCCCTCTCCACCAACCGCGGTCAGTTGCAGCAGGCCCTCGCCGGGATCCAGCCCTCCAAGGGCAACACCGGCCTGTACGACACGATCCTCGAGGCGTACAAGACGGTGCAGCGCGGCTGGGAGCCTGGCCGGGTCAACTCGGTGGTCCTCTACACCGACGGCAAGAACGACGACAAGGACGGCATCAGCCAGGCCCAGCTGCTCAGCGAGCTGAAGCAGCTGAAGGACGCGGACCGGCCGGTGCAGGTGATCATCATCGGTATCGGCAACGACGTCTCCAAGACGGAGCTGAAGGCCATCACGGATGTCACCGGTGGCGGCCCCTTCGTCACCGAGGACCCGGCCAAGATCGGCGACATCTTCCTGAAGGGGATCGCGCTGCGCCCGAACGCGCCGCGCTGAGTCTTCGGACAGTGCGGGGAGCCGCCGCGCCGGAGGTTTCCGGTGCGGCGGTTCGCATTTCCGGTGTCCGGGCCGGCAGGCAAAGTGACGGCAATACGTCCGAATCAATCGGCGAGCATCATTGTCAGGCAGGATGTCCGGTACGCTCCGGCGTCGATGTCCCGCCCGGGACGGTCGTCGGCCGGAGCCGGTGCGCGCAATGTGGGGAGGCTGGGTGACCACTGCGACGCTGTCCACGTCGGCACGGATCCCGCGTGCCCCGGCCGGCCCGCCCACCGGCCCGGTCGCCCGCGCCGACCAGCGGGCGTACGTGCGGATCCTGGTGGTGCTCGACACCGCCGTGCTCTCCCTCGCCGTCCTGGTCGGGTACGCCGCCCGCTTCGGTGACCGGGCGCCGGTCGGCTCCGAGATCCCGTACGTGCTGGTGGCCCCCGGCCTGGTGCTCGCCTGGCTGCTCTCGCTGCGGATGCTGCGCTGCTACGACGACCGGGTGCTCGGCTACGGCGCCGACGAGTACCGGCGGGTGAGCGCGGCCAGCCTGCGGCTCGCCGGTGGCATCGCCATCGTCGGCTACATCGCCGCCGCCGACGTGTCCCGGGGTTTCCTGGGCATCTCGTTCGCCGTCGGCACCGTGGCGCTGGAGGTGAACAGGTTCGCCGCGCGCAAGCGGCTGCACCGGGCCCGGTATCGGGGTGCCGGCTGGTCCCGCCGGGTGCTGGTGGTCGGCGACACCGCCCACGTGCTGGAGCTCGTGCACACCCTGCGCCGCGAGCCGTACGCCGGCTATCAGGTGGTCGGTGCCTGCATCCCGGACGCGCTGCTCGCGCCGGTGCCGCAACGGCTCAGCGACGTGCCGGTGGTCGGCTCGCTGCGCGGCGTGCCCGAGGCGGCCGCCGCGATCGGCGCGGACACGGTCGCCGTCACCGCGTCCGGCGAGCTGACCGCGGCCCGGCTGCGCCGGCTGGGCTGGCAGTTGGAGGGGACCGGCATCGACCTGGTCGTCGCGCCGGCGCTCACCGACGTGGCCGGCCCCCGCATCCACACCCGGCCGGTCGCCGGGCTGCCGCTGATCCACGTCGAGGCGCCCGAGTTCCGGGGCGCCCGCAAGCTGGTCAAGGAGTTCGTCGACCGGGCCGCCGCCGCGCTGGCGGTGCTGCTCCTGCTGCCCCTGGGGGCGGCGGTCGCGCTGGCCATCCGGCTGGACAGCCGGGGCCCGGTGCTGTTCCGGCAGACCCGGGTCGGGCGGGGCGGCCGGGAGTTCGGCGTGCTGAAGTTCCGCACCATGGTGGTCAACGCCGACGCCCTCCTCGACGAGCTGGCCGTGCGCAACGAGACCGACGGGCTGATGTTCAAGATGCGCGACGACCCGCGGGTGACCCGGGTCGGGCGGCTGCTGCGCAAGTGGTCCCTCGACGAGCTGCCCCAGCTGGTCAACGTGCTGCTGGGGCAGATGAGCCTGGTCGGCCCCCGGCCGCCGCTGCCCTCCGAGGTGGCCCGCTACGACGGCGACGTGGCCCGGCGACTGCTGGTCAAGCCCGGGATGACCGGGCTCTGGCAGGTCAGCGGTCGCTCCGACCTGAGCTGGGAGGACGGCATCCGGCTCGACCTGTACTACGTCGAGAACTGGTCGCTCGCCGCCGACCTCACCATCCTCTGGAAGACCTTCGGCGCGGTGCTGCGGGGGCGCGGGGCGTACTGACCCGTCAGGGCTGCGGGCCGGTCCAGTCCAGGCAGACCACCACCGCGTCGTCGATCAGGTCGCCGGCGACGAACGCCCGCAGATCGCCCAGGAGCGACCGGACGGCGTCCAGCGGCTCCATCGGCCCGGTACGGCGCAGGAACCGGTCCAGCGCGGTCTCCCCGTACCGGACGTTCTGGCCGGTCGCATCGATCACGCCGTCGCTGAGCACGAAGAGCCGGTCGCCGCGGCGCAGCTCGAAACACTGCTCCTGGTAGTCGGTGCCCTCGAACATGCCGAGCGGGAACTGCTTCTCGAGCACGTGTTCGCTGATCTCCCCGTCGCGCAGTTGCACCAGGCGGGGCGATCCGGCGTCCACCACCGTCAGCTTCCCGGAGGCGAGGTCCAGCTCCATCAGCAGCGCGGAGAGGTGCTGCTCGCCCCGGTGCAGGGCGTAGATCGCCTGGTCCGCCAGGGCGGCCTGGTCGGCCAGCCCGAGCCCGCCCCGGCGGGCGTTGCGCAGCGCGTAGGTGGCCAGCGAGGTGAGCAGCGCGGCGGCCACCCCCTCACCCGACCCGTTGATCGTGGCGAGCCAGACCCGGTGCCCGTCGTCGGACCAGTCGAAGCTGTCGCCGCGCACCGCGTACGCCGGCTCCAGCTGACCGGCCAGGCTGAACGACGGGCGGATCCGGCTGCGGCCGGGCAGCAGCTCCCACTGCATCTCGGCGGCGAGGGTGAGTCGACGGGCCCGGCGGGACGCCCGGTAGATGTCGGTGCCGGCGGAGACGGCGGCGAGTTCGTGCCCGAGGGCGGTGGCGATGGCGGCGAGTTCCTCGACCTGGGCGGGGTCGTCGGCGACCGGGGCCAGGCGCAGCACCCCGCGCCGTTCGCCGCGCATGCCGACCGGGAACCAGCCGACGCCGCCGGCCACGATCGGCTCCTGGTGGTCGAAGCAGCGCCAGGCCGGGTGGCCGGGCTCGGTGATCGGATCCCCGTCACCCAGCGGCAGCAGCACCGAGAGGCGGTAGTCGACCTGGAAGAGTTCGCTCTCCGTGATCCTGAACGTCCGTTCCAGCTCGGTGGTGAGCCGGTCGAGCAGGAGGTCGGCCGGTGCCTCGACCAGCACCCGCCGGGCGTGATCGTCCGGTCCGCTCATCATCACTCCTCCTGACAGGGGCCGACCACCCGGTACTCCGGGTAGTCTCGGGCCCACCATGGCCGACGAACGTGGTCCCGCGGGACCGGAACTGAGTATGGCCGCCGAGCTCGACGGCGCGGCGGGTGCCCTGCTGTCGGTGTGGGAGGCGGCGCGGGAGGGCACCACCAGCCGCCTTTCCGCCGCTCAGCTGCGCGCGGTCATGGTGGTGGAGCGGCACGACGGGATCAACCTGCGCCGGCTCGCCACCCTGCTCGACATGCTGCTCTCCTCGGCCAGCCGGCTCTGCGACCGGCTGGTGGCGGCCGGCATGCTGGAGCGGGAGCCGGGCCGCGTCGACCGGCGGGAGATCTCCCTGCACCTGACCCCGGAGGCCCGGGGACTCCTCGCCGAGCTGCGCCGGGACCGGCGGCGGCGGCTCGCCGACGTGCTCGCCCGGATGAGCGACGAGGACCGCCAGGCCCTGCTGCGGGGAGTCCGGGAGTTCGACCGGGTCGCCCGCGACCTGGAGGAGTCGGCACCGCCGGTGGTGCCGTGGCAGGGCAGCGGCGTCCCGCCCCACGACGACGCGATCGGCGACCCGTCGGCGGCCCGCTCCGCCTGATCCTGACCCGCCGGGCGCCGTCACCGCCGGCCGTGGGTCAGCTCCGGGCCGGTCACGCCGGGGGCGCGGCGCAGACGGCGAGCATGGCGATGTCGTCGTGGCTCTGCCCGTCCAGCCAGTCCTCCACCACTTGAAGCAGGCGGTCGACCACGGCGCTCGGCGGCAGTCCCGCCGCCGAGGTGAGCGCCTCGCGCAGCCGTCGCTCGCCGAACATCTCCATCGCCGTCGGGCCGCCGCGCGCCTCGGTCACCCCGTCGGTGTACGCCAGCAGCAGCTCGCCCGGGGCCAGCCGCACCTCCGCCTCGGCGAAGGTCGCGGTGGTGAAGGCGCCGACCGGCATGCCACCGACCGGCACCGGGGTGGTGGTGCCGTCGGCGTGTACCAGCAGCGGGGCAGGGTGCCCGCCGCCGGCGACGCGTACCCGGGCCCCGCCGTCGGGGTCCGGCTCGGCGGTGCCGAGCAGCAGGGTGGTGACCTGGGCGCGCCGGGCGGCGTCCGGTGCGTCGAAGAGGGCCCGGTTGAGCAGCCGCATCAGCTCCACGGGGCGCTGCTCGACCAGGCGGAGCGTCTGCAACGACTGGCGCACCCGGCCGGTGAGCACGGCGGCCCCGACGCCCCTGCCGCAGACGTCGCCGAGAGCGAACATCCCGCCCCGCCCCGTACGGAACACGTCGTAGAAGTCGCCGCCGATGCGCAGGCTGTCCCCGGCGGCCCGGTAGCCGCCAGCCAGGGCGAGGCCGGGCAGGGGCGGAAGCTCCGGCGGCAGGAGGCTGTGCTGGAGCACCCGGGCCAGGTGGGCCTGCTCGCCGTAGAGCTGGGCGGCGGCGAGCGAGGCGCCGGCCCGGGCGGCGAACTCCCGGGCCAGCTCGACGTCGCGCTGGTCGAAGCCCGGGCGCTCGGCCCGGCGGACGAGGATCAGGGCGCCGCCCGGCCCGCCGGCGCCGGGCATCGGGCTGATCAGCACGGCGCCGGGGCGGCCGAACGAGTCGGGCAGCACCCCGGCCAGCTCGGCCAGCTCAGCGTCGAGCCAGGTGGTGGGCTCGGTGGCGGCACCGTCGAGCGCCTCGCCCAGGCCGGGGACGGAGCCGGTCAGCCCGGGGGAGCCGATGCCGGTGACCGGGGCCTGGTCGCCCTCGGCGTACCGGACCCAGTGCGGCCGGTCGGCGGCGGGCGGCGGGTGGTGGACGACCAGCGCGGCGTCGGCGAGGTACGGCACCGGCAGCGTGGCCGTGGCCCGCAGCGCCTGGTCCCGGTGCAGGGAGAGGCCGAGCCGACTGCCGGCCGGGGCGAGGAAGGCGGTGCGGGAGCGTTCGGCGCGGAGGGCGTCGGCGCGGGCCTGCTCCTCGGTGACGTCCCGGACGTAGCAGGCGCACCGGCCGGCGGCCAGCCGGCGGCAGACGCCCCGCAGCCGGCGGCCGCGGTGCTCGGTGTCGAAGGTCTCGGCTCCCCGCCGGACGGCGCTCGCCAGCGCCGGCACCGCGCAGCGCGCCAGGTCGGTCCCGGGGGTCAGCTCGGGCAGGAGTTCGCCCGCCGTCGCGTTGACCAGCGTGACGATCCCGGCGTGGTCGATGGTGACCACCGCCTCGGCGAGGCCGTCCAGCAGCTCGCGGGCGAGCCGGGGGTCGGCGGGCAGCGGCGCGTCGGAGGACGGTCGGCGCGGCGCGGGAGAAGCCTGCTCCCCGCTGCTGGCCGGTCCGACGGGCCCACCGCGACGGATGGTCGTCACCGCTGGTCGCCGGTCGCCTCGGCCTGTCGACCTGTGCGCATGCTGGTCGCGGACTCCTCGGACGGGAACGTTGCCTCAGGGCAAGGGTACCGAGGCGGACCGACGGCCGCCCATCCAGCAAGGTCGGCTCAGGGCCGGCCGGCCAGCCAACCGGACGGCCGGGCGATGATCCGGCGGACCACTGACCCGGCCCCACCGACCGCGGCCGACGCCGGGCCGAGCGCCGCCGCGCGGACCGTGACCGGCGACCAGGCGGCGGTGAGCACCCGGTCGGTCAGCTCGGCGAGGACCGGGGGGCGCAGCCAGGGCGCCAGGGTGGCGTATCCGCCCCCGAGGACCACGGTGTCCAGGTCCAGCAGGTTGACCACGCCGGCCACCGCCACCCCGAGGGCGGTGCCGGCCGCGCGCAGCGCGTCGAGGGTGGCCGGGTCGCCCGACTCGGCGAGGTCGGCCAGCCGGCGCGCCGCCGTGTCCGCCGGCAGGTCCGCCCCGGAGAGTCCGGCCGCGCCGAGGACGGCCTCCTGACCGGCGTACGTCTCCAGGCAGCCCCGCGCACCGCAGCGGCACCGTGGCCCGGCCGGGTCGACCGGTACGTGGCCCAGCTCGCCGCTCCAGCCCCGGGCGCCCCGGAACAGCGCGCCGTCGAGCACGATCCCGGCGCCGATGCCGATCTCGCCCGAGACGTGCAGGAAGCTGGCCGTCGCCGGGCCGGCGTGCAGCTCGCCGAGGGCGGCCAGGTTGGCCTCGTTGTCGACCACCAGCGCCGGCACCCCGTCGACCGGCCCGGCCAGCGGCGGATGCTCGGCGAGCAGGGCGGGGACGTCGACGTCGCGCCAGCCGAGGTTGGGCGCGAGCCGGACCAGGCCGTGGCCGTCGACCAGCCCCGGCACGGCCAGCGTGGCCCCGGCCAGGGTCAGCCCCTCCCGGTCGGCGGCGGCCCGGGCCCGCCCGGCCAGCTCGACCAGCCGGGCGAGCGCGTCGGCGGGGGCGACCGGGCGCAGGTCGGCCCGGCGTACCTCGTGGTGCCGGACGGTGCCGGCGAGGTCGACGACGCAGGCGGCCAGGTCGTCGACGTTGACCTCCAGCCCCAGCCCGGCCGGGCCGTCGGTGGCGAGGCGCAGCCCCCGGGCCGGGCGGCCCGCTCCGCCGCGCGGCGCGGGGTCGGCCTCGGTGACCAGGCGGCCGGTGATCAGGTCGTCCACCACGGCCGAGACGGTGGCCCGGGTGAGGCCGGTCTGGCCGGCGATGCCGGCCCGCGACGGCGGCTGGTCGGCGGCGGCGATCCGCCCGAGCACGACCGCGAGGTTGAGCTCGCGCAGGCTGCCCTGCCGGACCGCGCCCGCGGTGCTGGTGCTGGTCACCCCTTGACAGTGCCACAGCACGGTCATTTAATCCATCCATTGAACAAATTGCGGCGACACCACCGGAGGTCTGCCATGGCACCCCGTCCCACCCCCGCCGACAAGTTCTCCTTCGGGCTCTGGACGGTGGGCTGGCCGGCCCGCGACCCGTTCGGCGACGCCACCCGCGCTGAGCTGGACCCGGTGGAGGCGGTGCACCGCCTCGCCGAGCTGGGCGCGTACGGGATCACCTTTCACGACGACGACGTGGTCCCCTTCGGCGCGGACGCCACCGCCCGCGAGGCCCATCTTGCCCGGTTCCGCAAGGCACTCGACGAGACCGGCCTGGTCGTCCCGATGGTCACCACCAACCTCTTCACCCACCCCGTCTTCAAGGACGGCGGATTCACCAGCAACGACCGGGACGTGCGCCGGTACGCCCTGCGCAAGGTGCTGCGCAACGTCGACCTCGCCGCCGAGCTGGGCGCCCGCACCTTCGTGATGTGGGGCGGCCGGGAGGGTGCCGAGTACGACCTGGCCAAGGACGTCCGGGCCGCGCTGGACCGCTACCGCGAGGCGGTCGACCTGCTCTGCCAGTACGTCGTGGACTCCGGCTACGACCTGCGCTTCGCCCTCGAGCCCAAGCCCAACGAGCCGCGCGGCGACATCCTGCTGCCCACCATCGGGCACGCGCTGGCGTTCATCTCCACCCTCGCCCGTCCGGATCTGGTCGGCCTCAACCCGGAGGTCGGGCACGAGCAGATGGCCGGGCTGAACTTCGCGCACGGCATCGCGCAGGCGCTCTGGCAGGGCAAACTGTTCCACATCGACCTCAACGGCCAGCGGAGCATCAAGTACGACCAGGACCTGGTCTTCGGTCACGGTGACCTGCTCAACGCCTTCGCCCTGGTGGACCTGCTGGAGCACGGCGGCCCGGACGGCGGCCCCGCGTACGACGGGCCACGGCACTTCGACTACAAGCCCTCGCGCACCGAGGACTTCACCGGCGTGTGGGCCTCGGCGGAGGCGAACATGCGCACGTACCTGCTGCTCAAGGAGCGGGCCGCGGCGTTCCGGGCCGACCCGGAGGTGGCCGAGGCGCTGGCCGCCAGCAAGGTCGCCGAGCTGTCCACCCCGACGCTGAGCCCGGGGGAGGGGTACGCCGAACTGCTCGCCGACCGGTCCGCGTTCGAGGACGTGGACGTGGATGCGGTCGCGGCGCGGGGCTTCGGCTTCGTCCGGCTCAACCAGCTCGCCGTCGAGCACCTGCTCGGCGCGCGCTGAGGCGGGCCGCCGTGCCGCTCGTCGCCGGGGTCGACTCGTCCACCCAGTCCTGCAAGGTCGTGATCCGGGACGCGGCCACCGGGGCCCTGGTCCGGCAGGGCCGGGCGCCGCACCCGGACGGCACCGAGGTCGACCCGCGGGCCTGGTGGGACGCGCTGCGCACGGCGGTGGACGCCGCCGGCGGGCTGGCCGACGTCGCGGCGGTCTCGGTCGCCGGCCAGCAGCACGGCATGGTCTGCCTGGACGAGGCGGGCGAGGTGGTCCGGCCCGCCCTGCTCTGGAACGACACCCGCTCCGCCGACGCGGCCCGGGATCTGGTCGACGAGGCCGGCGGCGGGGTGGCGGGCCGCCGGTTCTGGGCCGAGGCGGTGGGCAGCGTGCCGGTGGCGAGCTTCACCGGCACCAAGCTGCGCTGGCTGGCCCGGCACGAGCCGGAGCGTGCGGCCCGGGTCGCGGCCGTCTGCCTGCCCCACGACTGGCTCACCTGGCGGCTGGCCGGCGCGCCCGGCCTGCCCGCGCTGCGCACCGACCGGGGCGACGCCAGCGGCACCGGCTACTGGTCGCCCCGCACCGGCGAGTACCGCCTCGACCTGCTGGAACAGGCCTTCGGGCGGGTGCTGGCGGTGCCGACGGTGCTCGGCCCGGCCGAGGCCGCCGGCGTCCTGGACCCGGCCACGCTGGGCGGCCCGGCGCCCGCGCCCGGCGCGGTCGGGGGCTCCCGGTTCGGCCCGTCCGGTGCCGCGCCCGGCGGGGCCGTGCTCGGCCCGGGCACCGGGGACAACGCGGCCGCCGCCCTCGGCGTCAGCGCCGGCCCGGGCGACGTGGTCGTCTCGATCGGCACCTCCGGCACCGTGTTCAGCGTGGCCGACGTGCCGGCCGCCGACCCGGGCGGCGCCGTCGCCGGGTTCGCCGACGCCACCGGCCGGTACCTGCCGCTGGTCTGCACCCTCAACGCCGCCCGGGTGCTGGACGCCGCCGCCGCGCTGCTCCGGGTCGGCCTCGACGAGCTGAGCGAGCTGGCGCTGTCCGCCCCACCCGGCGCCGACGGGCTGGTCATGGTCCCCTACCTGGAAGGGGAGCGGACGCCCGACCGGCCGCTGTCCACCGGCGCGCTGCACGGGCTCACCCTGCGTACCGCCACCCCGGCGCACCTGGCCCGGGCCGCCGTCGAGGGGATGCTCTGCGCGCTCGCCGACGGGCTGGACGCGCTCACCGCCCAGGGCGCCGACGCCCGGCGGGTGATCCTGGTCGGTGGCGGGGCCCGCTCGGCGGCGGTGCGCCGGATCGCCCCGCAGGTCTTCGGCCGGCCGGTGGTGGTGCCGCCGCCCGGCGAGTACGTCGCCGACGGGGCCGCTCGCCAGGCCGCCTGGGTCGCCCTCGGCGGCGCGGCGCCACCCGAGTGGGCCGACGCCGACACCCGGGAGTACGACGCCGAGCCCGTCCCCGCTGTCCGCGAGCGGTACGCCCAGGCCCGCGACCGGACCGTCGACCGGACGCCGGGCTGAGCGGGGCGGTGCCAACCCCGGTGACGCGACCGTGACCTCGCCCTGATTGGCTGCCGCACATGACCTTGACCAGGGGTGGGGCGGCGCGGTCCTGGGGCGGCGGCACGGCGCACCGGTTCTACAGCGTCGTGGTCTTCGTGGTGCTCGCCTCGCTGGACAACGTGGCGATCGGCCTGGTCCCGCCCCTGTACGGGCCGATCTCCGGGGCGCTGGGCGTGCCGCAGCGGCTGCTCGGGCTGGTCACCGCGGTCAGTTTCCTGGTCAGCGCGGTGGCGGCGGTGGCCTGGGCGTACGTGGGGGACCGGACGAACCGCAAGCCGCTGCTCATGGTCGGCACCCTGATCTGGGCGGCTGGCACCGGCGGCAGCGCGCTCGCCCAGGACTACCCGACCTTCCTGGCCGCGCAGCTGGTGGCCGCGGTCGGGCTCGGCGCGGTCGGCTCGGTCGGGTTCTCCGTCGTCACCGACCTGATCTCGCCCCGCCGCCGGGGGCTGGTGATGAGCTTCTGGGGGCTGTCGCAGGGAGTGGGGACGCTGGCCGGCACGCTCACCGGCGGCCTGCTGGGGGCCACCGACTGGCGGCGTCCGTTCCTGGCGCTCACTGTGGTCGGGCTGGCCGCCACCGTGGCCTATCTCTTCACGTACGACATCCGGCGCGGGCAGAGCGAGCCCGAGCTGGCCGGTGCGCTGAACGCCGGGGCCGAGTACGACTACCGGATCACCCGCGCCGACCTGCCCCGGATCCTGCACCGGCGGACCAACCGGTGGCTGATCCTGCAGGGCCTGACCGCGCAGGCGGCCTTCGGCTCGCTGGTCTGGCTGCCGGTGCTCTTCGCGCAACGGGCCGAGGCCCAGGGCTACTCGTCGGCGACCGCGGTGGTGGTGGGTAGCGTCTTCGCCACGCTGTTCCAACTCGGCGGAGTGTTCTCCATCGTCGGCGGACTGGCCGGCGACGCGCTGCAACGGCGTACCCGGAGGGGACGGGCCCTGGTCGCGGCGGTGGGCATCCTCGCGGCCGTGCCGTTCTATCTGGTCCTCTTCTTCGTGCCGATCCGCATCGTGGTGCCCGACGGGGCGGGCGGCGGGGCGGTGGTCCGGGCGGTGCTGGCCAGCGTGCTGACCGAGCCGACGGTCGGGTTGAGCCTGCTCACCGCCGTGGTCGCGTTGGCGCTGACCTCGGCCAACTCGCCGAACTGGTTCGCCCTGATCGCCGACGTCAACCCGCCCGAGCACCGGGGCACCGTCTACAGCCTGGGCAACCTGGTCAACGGGGTGGGCCGGGCGGCCGGCAACGGCCTGGTCGGGGTGGCCTTCCACACCCTGCGGGCGGCCTTCCCGCCGCCGCTGAACTACGCCGTCGGGCTGGCCGTCTTCCAGCTCTTCTTCATCCCCACCGGCCTGATGTACTGGCGGGCCTCCCGTTCCTCGCCGGAGGACATCGAGGCGGTGCACGACCTGCTGCACGCCCGCGCCGACCGCCTCTGACTGTCCGCCGCCGGGTTGTGCCGTGCCTTCCGAGGACGGCACGCGCCGGGTCGAATCGGGTTGGGCTGCGCGGCGCTGGTGCTGGGGCTGGGCCGCCGGATCTACTGGGCCGGGTGGCCCCAGGACGCTACAGACCTGATGTCGTAGACGATTCAGGCCGGCCGGACGTCGTAGACGATGCAGACCGCCCTCCACCGAGAGGGCCCGACACGTCCGGCAGCGTGCCCCGGGACACGGACCCCCGCCGCGACCCCGACGCGCACACCTGTCCCGTCGGCGACGGGGTAGCGCGAGGGCTCTGGCTCCGCCGACCGTGCCGGGACTCGGGCCCGTGCTGGTGCGCTGCCGGCGGGGAGCAGGGCTGAGTCGTTTACGACATCAGCTCTGTAGCGAATCAACTGGCAGCTGGGGTGGACCGGGTGCAGCGTGTCGGCAGTGCCCGGCCGCCGTGCCCGGTGCCCCGCCGTGCCCGAGCCGCCGCGCCCCAACGATCGGCGTGCCGGGTGACATGGCCTGGACCTGCCGACGCCGACAGGCGACAGGCGACAGCGGCAGTTCTGCCCGAGCCGGCCCGCCGGCCCCGCGGACGAGCGCGGGGCCGGCGGGAGCGGCAGTGGTCAGGCGCGGACCCAGACCGTCACGTCGGTGGGGACCCGCCCGTCGGCGTCCAGCGGGGCGCTGCTGTGCAGCACCTCCCCGACCGGCGCCGGGACGGCTGCCGCGCCGAAGTTGGTCAGCACGGTGAGCCCGCCGTTGCGGAAGGTCAGCACCTCGTCGCCGGAGGAGAGCCACTGCAGCGGACCCCGGGCCAGCCCGTGCTCGCGCCGCAGCCGCAGCGCCGTCCGGTACATCTCGTACGTCGAGCCGGGCACCCCGCGCTGCCGGTCGAGGGCGTACTCGGCCCACAGCGGCGGTTGCGGCAGCCAGCTGGCGTCGGTCGGCCCGAAGCCGTACGACGGGGCGTCGGCCTCCCACGGGATCGGCACCCGGCAGCCGTCGCGGCCGCGCTGGGTGTGGCCGCTGCGCTCCCAGGTCGGGTCCTGCCGGACCTCGTCCGGCAGCGTGGTGTGCTCCGGCAGGCCCAGCTCCTCACCCTGGTAGAGGTAGGCGGAGCCGGGCAGGGCCAGCATCAGCAGGCTGGCCGCGCGGGCCCGGCGCAGGCCGAGCGCGGCGTCCGGCTGCGGGTCGCCGATGCCGATGCCGTTCGGCCGGCCGCCGCCGACGGTCAGGCCGAGCCGGGAGGCGTGCCGCACCACGTCGTGGTTGGAGAGCACCCAGGTGGTCGGCGCGCCGACGCTGTCGGTGGCCTCCAGCGAGCGGGTGATCACCGCGTACTGGGCGGGCGCGGTCCACGAGGCGAGCAGGTACTCGAAGTTGAACGCCTGGTGCATCTCGTCCGGGCGGACGTAGCGGGCCAGCCGCTCCGCCGGCTCCACCCACGCCTCGGCGACCAGGACCCGCTCGCCCGGGTACGAGTCGAGCAGCCGGCGCCAGTCCCGGTAGATCTCGTGCACGCCGTCCTGGTCCCACATCGGGGGCAGCGGCTTCGCCACCTCGTTGCCGGAGAGGATCTCCTGCGGCTCCTGCCAGTCGCCCAGGTCGGCCTGCTTGATCAGGCCGTGCGCCACGTCGACCCGGAAGCCGTCGACGCCGCGGTCCAGCCAGAACCGCAGCACGTCCAGGAACTCCTCGCGGACCTCCGGGCTGTCCCAGTTCAGGTCGGGCTGGCCGGTGTCGAACAGGTGCAGGTACCACTGGCCGGGCCGGCCGTCGGGGTCGGTGACCCGGGTCCAGGCGGGGCCGCCGAAGACGCTCTGCCAGTCGTTCGGGGGCTGGTCGCCGTCCGGGCCGAGACCGTCTCGGAAGATGTAGCGGGCCCGCTCCGGGCTGCCCGGGGCGGCGGCCAGGGCGGCGGTGAACCACTGGTGCGCCGAGGAGGTGTGGTTGGGCACCAGGTCGACGATCACCCGCAGACCCTTGGCGCGGGCCTCGGCGATCAGCTTGTCGGCGTCCTCCAGCCGCCCGAAGAGCGGGTCGACGTCCCGGTAGTCGGCCACGTCGTACCCGGCGTCGGCCTGCGGCGACGGGTAGAACGGCGACAGCCAGACGGCGTCCACGCCCAGTTCGGCGAGGTGGCCGAGCCGGGCGGTGATGCCCGGCAGGTCACCGACGCCGTCGCCGTCGGAGTCGGCGAACGAGCGCGGGTAGATCTGGTAGATGACGGCCTCGGTCCACCACCCGGTGGCCGGGCCACCGGACTGTTCCTGCTGCCTCGCGTCGGTGTTCAGAGCCTTCTCCCTGTGTCGAGCCGTGGTGCGGTCGAATCCGTTCAGTGTGCCCGCGGTGGTGCGGTCGATTCACGCACCACCAGCCGAGTGGGCAGGATCACCGGGGGGATCGGCGGGTCGTCCCGACCGCCGCCGATCCGCTGGTCGGGGACCCGGCCGGCGTACGGGCCGGTGGTGCGGGTGCCGAGCGGGTCGAGCAGCAGCCTTGCGGCGAGCCGGCCCTGCTCGGCGGCGGGCTGGGCGATGGTGCTGAGCCCGAGCACGCTGGCCAGGTCGTGGTCGTCGACGCCGATCACGCTGACGTCCTGCGGCACCCGCAGCCCGGCGTCGCGCAGCGCGGTGATCGCGCCCATCGCCATCTCGTCGCAGGCGGCGAAGATCGCGGTCGGCGGCTCCCCCCGGGAGAGCAGCTCGGCGGTGGCCCGGTTGCCGCCGTCGATGGTGAACTGCGACTCGATGTCGAGGCTGGGGTCGGGGCGGATCCCGGCCGCCCGCAACGCCTCCCGGTAGCCCCGGCGCCGGTCCAGGTGGGTGGTGAAGGCCAGTTCGTCGTCCGGGTCGCCGGAGATGTGGGCGATCCGGCGGTGCCCCAGGTCGAGCAGGTGCCGGGTGGCGGTGCGCGCGGCGGCCACGTCGTCGATCCGGACGCAGGGCCAGCCGGGCACCACGGTGCCGGAGCTGATGGTGATCCCGGGCAGGTCCAGCGCGCCCAGCGCGGTCAGGTCGGCCGGCCGCAGGGGCGTGGCGACCAGCATGATGGCGTCGACGCGCTTGTGCAGGTTGGCGTTGCGCAGCACCCGCTGCCGGATCTGCTCCCGGCCGCCCAGGTTGTACAGGAGCAGGTCGTACCCGGCCTGGTGGAGGAACTCCTCGACCGCCTCCACGACGGTGCCGAAGAACCAGCGGGTGATCCGGGGGACCACCACGGCCACCGTCCCGGTCCGGCCGCCGGCCAGCCGCGAGGCGCTCGGCGAGACGGCGTACTGGAGCTGCTCGGCGGCGGCGAGCACCCGGCGGCGCGTCGCGGCCGACACCGTCGGCAGGCCGCGCAGCGCCCGGGAGACGGTGGCGGTCGAGACCCCGGCGAGTCGGGCGACGTCATCAATCTTCGTCACGATGTTCCCCCGCTCCGTGGCCGTGACCGCCGCCGCCCGGGGAAGGGCGGCGGCGGCACCAGGCCTCAGCCCTTGACGCTGCCGGCGAGCAGGCCGCGGACGAAGTAGCGCTGCAGGGACAGGAACACGATCAGCGGTACGACGATCGAGACGAACGCGCCCGCCGTCAGCCGCTGCCACTCGTTGCCCCGGGTGCCGGCCATCTCGGCCAGCCGGACGGTCAGCGGGGCGGTCTCGTTGCCGCCCCCGGCGAAGATCAGCGCGACCAGCAGGTCGTTCCAGACCCAGAGGAACTGGAAGATGCCGAAGGCCGCCAGGGCCGGGGTGATCAGCGGCAGGACGATGGTGCGGAAGATCTTGGGGTGGGTGGCCCCGTCGACCCGGGCCGCCTCCATCAGGTCCCTGGGCAGCTGCGAGATGAAGTTGTGCAGCAGGAACACCGCGAAGGGCAGCGCGAAGCAGGTGTGCGCGAACCACACCTGGGCGAACTTCTGCTCGTCCACCAGGTCCCAGGCCGGCATCAGGGTGACGCCGGCGACGGTGACGCCGGTGGAGAAGAACTTCAGCAGCGGCACCAGCGCCATCTGCAACGGGACGATCTGCAACGCGAAGATCGCGATGTAGAGCCAGTCCCGGCCCTTGAAGTTGATCCAGGCCAGCGCGTACGCGGCGAGCGACGCGAAGGCGAGCGGGAACAGCACCGAGGGGATGGTGATGGCCAGCGAGTTGATGAAGTAGCTGGCGAGCTGACCCGAGGAGGACGAGCTGCCGAAGAGCACCTCCTGGTAGTTCTCCAGGGTGAACTGCGGGTTGGTGAAGAACGTCCACCAGCCCGTGCTCTTGATCTCGTCCTCCGGCCGGAACGAGGACACGAAGAGGCCGAAGGTCGGGATCGTCCAGAGCAGCGCGATGACGATCGAGATCAGCGTGGCCGTACGGCTGTTCAGCCGCTTGCGGACGCGTCCGGCGGTGGTGGTCTTCCCGGTGGCCTGGGTGCCGGCCGGGACCGTGGGCGTGGCGGTGCTCATCTCAGCCCTCCCGCTGCTGACGCAGGTTGCGGATCTGGTAGATCACGATCGGGACCACCAGGATGAACAGGAAGACGGCCAGCGCCGAGCCCTGCCCGTTCTGGCCGTACCGGAACGCCTGGTTGTACATCTCGTTGGCGATCACGCTGGTGTCGTAGTTGCCGTTGGTCGCGGTCCGGACGATGTCGAAGACCTTGAGCGTGGCGATCGACAGCGTCACCACCACCACGATCAGCGCGGGCCGGATGCTCGGCATGGTGATCTGCCAGAACATCTGCCAGGGGGTGACCCCGTCGAGGCGGGCGGCCTCCACGATGTCCGCCGGGATCGCCTTGATCGCGGCGGAGAGCACCACCATGGCGAAGCCGGCCTGGATCCACACCATGATCACGATCAGCAGCAGCGTGTTCAGCGGCGACTCCAGCAGCCACTGCTTCGGCTCGCCGCCGAGGCTGACCACGATCTGGTTCAGCAGGCCGATCTGCTCCTGGCCGTCGCCGCGGTAGGCGTAGACGAACTTCCAGATGATGCTGGCGCCGACGAACGAGATCGCCATCGGCAGGAAGATCAGCGACTTGGCGACCGCCTCGAACCTGGCCTTGTCCACCATCACGGCGTAGAGCAGGCCGAACGAGGTGGCCACCAGCGGGACCAGCAGCACCCAGACCAGGGTGTTGAGCAGGACCCGGACGATCGAGTCCTCGGAGAACATCCAGCCGTAGTTGCGCAGGCCCACCCAGTCGTTGCTGCCGGCATCCATGAAGGAGAGCAGCGTGGTCCGGATCGCCGGCACCACCAGCCCGATGGCGAGCAGCAGCAGCGTCGGCAGCAGGAAGAACAGGGCGAACAGCCCCTCCCGCGGCTTGACCCGGCGGGGCAGTGGACCGCCGCTCGCCGCCGCAGCGACCAGCTTCTCCTCCCGACGGCGGGCGAACCAGGCCGGCACCACGTCGAGGAGCAGGAGCAGACCGCCCACCACCGCGACGAAAGCGATCAGCCCGTACATCAGCATGAGGAACTTCGGCTGTTCCTCCGCGAAGTCGAACTCCATCGACCCTCCTTCAAGGGCTCGGTTGAGGGCGGTGGTGCGGGGGGGGGGC